>JBFJMD010000068.1:0-9373 GCA_041634115.1 Thermoanaerobaculia bacterium
CGGCGAAGTACCGGCGCTGCTCCGAGCGCCCGGTGCTCGACGTGCACGTGCCGAGCCTGGAGTCGCCCGACCTCGCCCCGGACGGCCACCACGTCCTTTCGATCCTCGTCCACTACGCACCCTACGGGCTCGAGGGGGGGTGGAGCGACGAGGCGAAGGAGCGCCTCTACGAGGCCGCGCTCGGGGTCCTCTCCGAGCACGCGCCGGGGATTCGCGACGTCGTCGTCGGCCGCGAGGTGCTCGGCCCGGCCGACCTCGAAAGCCGCTACGGCGTGACCGGCGGCCACCTGCTGCACGGCGAGCAGAGCCTCGACCAGCTGCTCATCCGGCCGACGCCGCAGTGCGCACGCTACGCGGCGCCGGTGCCCGGCCTCTACCTGTGCGGCAGCGGCAGCCACCCCGGCGGCGGCCTGACCTGCGCGCCCGGGGTACTGGCCGCGCGCGCGATCCTGAACGGATAGAATCGGCGACGGACCGCCGAGCAACTTTCGGAGGGAGAAGATGAGCCGCCGGATTCCGCGCCGATTCGCCGCGTTCTTCGCCGCCCTCGCCGTCGCGGCGCCGCTCGCCGCCGAAGTCGACCCGGCGCCGGACCGGGCCGAGCCGGGGTCGATCGAGGCGATCGCCCGCGAGACCACCGACCTGCGCTTCGTCAGTCCCTGGGTGGCCTACGTGCCCGAGTCGGCGAGCGTGCCGTCGCCGGGCGACTTCCTCGGGCGCCTCGTCGGCGCGGCCGGCGAGCTGACCCGCAGCGAGCGGATCTACGGCTACTTCCGCGCCCTGGCCGCCGCCAGCCGCCGGGTCCGGGTCGAGGCCATCGGCGCCACCGAGGAGGGGCGCGAGATCCTGCTCGTCGCCATCGCCGACGAGGCGGGCATTCGCGACCTGACGCGGCTCAAGGCGGCGACGGCGGCGCTCGCCGATCCGCGGCGCACGTCGCCCGCCGACGCCGAGCGGATCATCGCCTCGGCGCGGCCGATCTACTACTTCAACGCCGGCCTCCACGCCGACGAGACCGGCAGCCCCGAGATGGTGATGGAGCTCGCCTACCGGCTGGCGGTCTCGGAGCAGCCGATGATCCGCGAGATCCGCCGCCGGCTGGTGGTGCTGATCAACCCGGTGTCGAACCCGGACGGCCGCGACAAGATGGTCGACTGGTTCTACCGCCATCTCAAGGGCCGCTCCGACTACCCGAGCCTGCCGCGCCAGTCGCCTCCCTACTGGGGGCGCTACGTCTTCGTCGAGGCCAACCGCGACGCCCACCAGCAGTCGCAGGCGCTGACCCGCGCGGTCTTCCGGATGTTCTTCGACTACCACCCGACGGTGATCCACGACCTCCACGAGGCGATCCCCCTGCTCCAGACCTGGAACGGCACCGGGCCCTACAACCCCAACCTCGAGCCGATCGTCATCGGCGAGTTCCTGGAGATGAGCTTCCACGAGGTCACCGCGCTGACCTCGCTCGGCATGCCGGGCGTGTGGACCTGGAACTTCGGCGAGGGCTACGGACACCACTACCTCGACTCGATCGCGATGAATCACAACGCGATCGGCCGCGGCTACGAGACCTTCGGCAACGCGACCGCGGAGACCGTCGACCGTCAGCTCTCCGCCGAGGAGACGACCCGCGAGTGGTACCGGCCGCTGCCCGCGGAGCCGCGGCTGCGCTGGTCGATGCGTGACAACACCAACTACATGCAGACGGCCGCGCTGGCGATCCTCGACTACTCGGCGAAGCAGGCCGAGGCCATGCTGCGCAACTTCTACCGCAAGGGCCGCAACTCCTGGCTGCGGGGGCTCGAAGGCGACCCCTACGCGTTCATCGTGCCCGCCCGCCAGGAGGACCCGCGCCGGGTCGCGCGGATGGTGAACCTGCTGCTGCGCCAGCGGATCGAGGTGGGCCGGCTCGCCGGGGCGCTCGAGCTCGAGGAGGGCGGCTTCGAGGCGGGGGCCTACGTGGTGCGCCTGGACCAGCCGTACCGGAACTACGCCGTGGACCTGCTGGCGTCGCAGTCGTTCCCCGAGAGGACCGACTACACGCCCTACGACGACGTCTCCTGGGCGCTGCCCGCGCACTACGGGGTCGAGACGGTCCCGATCCGCGACCGCCGGATCCTGGAGGCGCCGCTGGCGCCGCTCGAAGGGGAGGTCGCGGTGCGCGGGACCGTCAGCGGCGAGGGGCCGGTCTTCCTGCTCCGCGACAGCGGCCAGGAGGCGCTGCTGGCGGCCCGCTACCGGCTGCGGCGGTACGCCGTCGAGATCGCCGAGCGCGCCTTCCCGGCCGGCGGGACGGAGTATCCGGCGGGCTCCTGGGTGCTTCCCGAGCAGCCCGGCCTGCGCGAGGCGCTGACGGCGACGGCCGCCGAGCTGGGCCTCGATTTCGCGGGCGTCGAGGCGGCGCCGGAGGTGGCGCGGCACCCCGCTCCGCCGCCGCGGATCGGGATCTGGGTGCCGTGGGCCGACACCGACTCGATCGGCTGGCTGCGCTGGATCCTCGACCGCGACGGGGTCCCGTACACCTATCTGCGGGACGAGGAGATCCGCGCCGGGCGCCTCGGCGAGCTGGTGGACGTGATCCTGCACGGCAACGTCGACCTCGACCTGCAGGCGCAGATCCACGGCATCGAGGCGGTCACCGGACCGCTCGCCTTCACCCGCACCGAGGAGTTCCCCAGCCACGGCGAGCCCGCCGCCTCCGAGGACATCACCGGCGGCATCGGCTGGGGGGGCCTGCAGAACCTGCAGCGCTTCGTCGAGGAGGGGGGCGTGCTCGTCACCTTCGGCAAGGGCTCCACCCTCGCCCTCGACGGCGGCCTCGTCCGCCACGTTCGGCGTTCGCCGGAGGGGGAGGTCTTCACCCCCGGGGTCGAGCTCCGCACCCGGTTCACCGCGCCCGACCACCCGCTCTCCTACGGCTATCCGGAGACCCCCTCGGTCTTCCGCTCCAACTTCCCGGTCTACGAGACGCCGCGGCGCTGGCTGCGCATGGCCTACTGCACGTCCTGTCTCGACGGACCCGTGGACGCTCGGCACGTGGTGCTGGAGTGGGGGGCCGGCGACCCCGCGTCGATGGTCGTCTCGGGCGGCGCGCGCGGGCTCGACCGGCTCGCCGGCCGGCCCGCGATCCTGGCCGTGCCGCGCGGCCGCGGCGCCGTCGTCGCCTACAATTTCAATCCGACGCACCGGGACCTGAACGTCTCCGACCAGCGCCTGCTCTGGAACGCGATCCTCAACTGGCGGGAGCTGCGGCGAGGCCGGCCCATGTAGCGCAGCGGGTACGATGGCGGGCCGGCGGTCGCTCGCGAAGCCCGGCCCAATCTGCGAGCCGCCGATGATCGGAAAGTCAGTCTCCCACTACACCGTCCTGAAGAAGCTCGGGGGCGGTGGGATGGGAGTGGTCTACCTGGCGGAGGACGACCGTCTGCGCCGGAAGGTGGCGATCAAGTTCCTGCCCGAGGAGCTGATGGGGCAGCCCGGGATGTTCGAGCGCTTCCAGCGGGAGGCGCGGACGGCGTCGGCGCTCAGCCATCCCCACATCTGCACCATCTACGATATCGGCGAGCACCGGGGACAGCCGTTCATGGTGATGGAGCTGCTGGAGGGGATGACCCTCAAGCACAAGATCGGAGGCCAGCCGATGCGCCCCGAGCAGGTGATCGAGCTCGGTTACCAGATCGTGGACGCGCTCGAGGCCGCTCACGCGGAGGGGATCGTCCACCGGGACCTCAAGCCCGCGAACATCTTCATGACGGATCGAGGCGACGCCAAGATCCTCGACTTCGGGCTGGCGAAGGTCATCGAGGCCAGGAGCACCGAGAAGTCCCGCAGCCTGCTGGAGGAGGCCGAGACCGAGCTCGTCTCGGACCAGCTGACGCAGCCGGGGGCGACCCTGGGGACGACCGCCTACATGTCGCCGGAGCAGATCCGGGGCGAGGAGCTGGACGAGCGCAGCGACATCTTCTCGCTCGGGATCGTGCTCTTCGAGATGGCCACGGGCAGCCAGCCGTTCTCGGGCGCCACCACCGGCATCGTGGTCGATCAGATCCTGAATCGCCCGCCGGTCCCCGCCTCGCAGATCCTGCCGGACCTGCCGCCCGGCCTCGTCGCCGTGCTCGACAAGTCGCTCGAGAAGGAGCGGGCGCTGCGCTACCAGTCGGCGAAGGAGCTGAGAGTCGATCTCGGGCGCCTCAGACGGGACACGATGTCGATGCCGGTGCCCGCGCGCCGAGCGGCCGGGCCGGCGGCCGGCAGGCGCCGTCGCTGGCTGGGATCGGCGGCCGTCGCCGCCGCCGTCACCCTCGCCCTGGCCGTCGCCCTCTGGCTGCGGGCGCCGGACCCGGTCGCGGAGGCGGAGCGGGCGTCGATCGCCGTGCTGCCCTTCGCCAACCTGAGCCCCGACCCCGAGAACGCCTTCTTCGCCGACGGCATCACCGAGGAGATCGTCAGCCAGCTGTCGACGATCCACGCGCTCACGGTGGTTTCCAGCTCCTCGGCGACGGCCTACCGGGCCAGCGAGAAGAGCCTGGGGGAGATCGGTCGCGAGCTGGGCGTGGCGAGCCTGCTCAAGGGGAGCGTGCGACGGGACGCCGACGAGGTGCGCATCACCGGCCAGCTGATCGACGCCGGGACCGACCGTCTCCTCTGGTCGGCGACCTACCAGCGCGAGCTGGACGACATCTTCGCGATCCAGAGCGAGGTGGCGGAGCGGATCGCCTCGGCGCTCGAGGTCGAGCTCACCGCGGCCGAGGCGGCGAACCTGAGGAAGCGGCCCACCGCCAGCCTGACCGCCTACGACTACTACCTCAAGGGCCTCCAGTACTACCACCGCTTTCGCAGGGAGGACAACGAGCGGGCGATCGAGCTCTTCGAGAAGGCGCTCGAGGAGGACCCCGCGTTCGCGCTCGCCTTCGCGGGCCGCGCCGACGCCTACTACCAGCGCGCCGAGAGATTCGGCTTCCCGATCGAGTGGCTGGAGCACGGCCTGCGCGACGCCCGGCGGGCGGTGGAGCTGGATCCGACCCTGGCCGAGGCCTACAAGGCGCTGGGCAACGCCCACTCCGGCCTCGGAGCGGACGACGAGAGCCTGGCGGCGTATCTCGAGGCCGTCGAGATCAGGCCCAACTATCCGACCGCGATCACCAACATCGGCGTCGCCTACGAGAACATGGGCCGCCTCGACGAGGCCCTGCGCTGGTACGAGCAGGCCGTCGCGCTCGACCCACGCTCTCCGGTGGCCAATGCCTTCGTCGGCGAGGCCTACGTGTTCCTGGGCATGGACGACGACGCGCGCGCCTGGTACGACCGGGCTCTCGAGCTGGAGCCCGACAGCGTCGAGGTGCGCTCGCGGCTGGGGAGCCTCTACCTGAACCGCGGCGAGTACCGGCGCGTGCTGGAGCTCGCCGAGGAGATCCTCTCCAGCTCGCCCGACGAGCCCACCGGCCTGACGATGGCCGGGATGGCGCACTGGTTCGCCGGCCGCGACGACCGGGCGGAGGAGCTCTTCCGGGCGGCGCTCGAAGGCGACTGGTGGACCTGGAGCCGGGTCGCCCTGGCGCGGATCCTCTGGGAGAGCGGCCGTCGGGAGGAGTCGCGGTCGGTGCTCACGCCGATCGAGGAGTTCCTGCTCTCCCAGGCCGCCGAGGAGCCGGTGCCGGCCTGGGTGCACGCGAATCTCGCCCGCGTTCACGCGATCCGGGGGGAGCGCGAGCGGGCCTACGGCGAGCTCGAGGCGGCGGTCGATCGCGGGCTCGACAACTACCGGGCGCTGGCGCGCGACCCCTCTTTCGAAGAGCTGCACGGCGAGGAGCGCTTCCGGCGGGCGATGGCGAGGGTCGAGTCGAGGATCGGCGCGATGCGCCGGCGGGTCGAGGAGCGGGGGGCGGCGGCCGGACCTTGAGCCGATCAGCCGGCGCCGCGCAGACCCCGGCGGCGGCGGTAGTGGCGGCGGGCCTTGGCCCGGTTGCCGCAGGTCTTCATGTCGCACCAGCGTCGCGACCGGTTGCGGCTGCAGTCGAGGAAGAGCCACGAGCAGGTGCGCGAGTCGCACTCGCGCACGCGCTCCCGGTCGTCCGAGGTCAGCAGCTCGGCGGCCGAGCGCAGCACCGGCCACAGCGGGCGGTCGAAGGCGTCCGCCGGGCCCGACCAGGTCCACCCGATGCGCTCGCCGTCCGCCACCAGGCGCAGCCGCGCCAGGGCCGCGGGCAGCGCCCGGTTGAGCCCTCGCAGCTCGGCCGGCGCCGGCCGGGCGCCAGCGGCCAGGGCGGAGAAGATCCGGTAGAGGTCCTCGCGCGCCGCGATCGCGCGGTCGAGCGCCCCGGCCGCCGGGCCGGGGCGGCGCCGCGCGCGGCGGGCGAGGCCCTCGGCGTCCGCCGCCGCCAGGCTCCCGGTCTGGACGCCGAAGGCGAGGAGGTCCGAGTAGGAGCGCAGGCTCTCCCTGCCGCCGCCGAGCCGGTGCTCGAGCGTGTTCGCGAAGTCGAGGCAGAGGGCGCCGCCGGCCAGCTCGAAGCCGGACGCCGAAGGGGGGGCGGGCCGGGAGTCGGTCACCCGGGTATCTTAACTGATGTTTGGGGCTTGACAGGTTAGGTGGAACAGGCTAGTCTAACTCCCAAAATGGAATTCAGTAGTTAGGGAGGCGAACCCATGGGAGCCATGACCGAGATCGAGAGAATCGCCGATCAGCTCGCCCGCAGCCGCGCCGGCGAGGCGTGGCACGGCCCCTCGCTCGCCGACGCCCTGGGCGACGTCACCGCCGAAGAGGCGGCGGCGCGGCCCCTGGCTTCGGCCCACAGCATCTGGGAGCTGGTCCACCACCTCAGGTTCTGGAACGAGATCCCCCGGCGGCGGATCGCCGGCGAGGCGCTCGGGGACGTGGAGCCCGAGGCGTCCTGGCCGCCGGTGGAGGAGTCCTCCGAGGCCGCCTGGGCGGCGGCGCGCCGGGGGCTCGACGAGGCCCAGCGGGCGCTGGAGACGGCCGCCCGCGACCTCCCCCGGGAGCGGCTCGCCGAGCCCGCCCCCGGCACCGGCCCCGACGTCGCGGGCGTGCTCCACGGCGTCGCCCAGCACAACGCCTACCACGGCGGCCAGATCGTGCTGCTGAAGAGGGCGCTGCGCTCCGGGCGGGTGGGAGAATCGTCCTGATGGCCGCCGCGAGCGCGGCCGCCGCCGCCGTCCTCCAGGAGCGCCTCCTCGACCGCCGGCGCCGGCTCGCCGCGGTGCCCGACGCCGCGGGGCGGCCCGAGCTGGTCTCGCTGCTGCTCGAGGTGGACTCCGCGCTCGAGCGGCTCGAGACCGGCGGCTGGGGCCTCTGCGCCGCCTGCCACGATCCCATCGAGGGCGACCGGCTGCTCGTCGATCCGAAGGTGACGGTGTGTCTCGGCTGCCTGACCCCGGAGCAGACCCGGGCGCTCGAGCACGACCTGGAGACCGCGGCGCGCATGCAGACCACGCTGCTGCCGGCGCGTCGGTCGGCGGTCGACGGCTGGGAGATCGGCTACCTCTACGAGCCGCTGGGTCCGGTGAGCGGCGACCACTGCGACCTGGTGCGGCCGGCGGAGGGCGACCCCCTGCACGTGGTCTTCGGCGACGTCGTCGGCAAGGGGGTCTCCGCGGCGCTGCTCATGTCCCACCTCCACGCCCTCTTCCGCTCGCTCGTCGGCCTCGGACTCGAGGTCGAGGCGCTGCTCGAGCGCGCCAACCGGCTGCTCGCCGAATCGACCCAGGCGAACAGCTACGCGACGCTGCTCCTGGCCCGTCTCCACCGGGGCGGCGCGCTCGAGCTGGCCAACGCCGGGCACCCGGCGCCGCTGGTCGTGCGGGCGCACGAGGTGGAGCGGCTGGAAGCGACCGGCCTCCCCTTCGGCCTGTTCGCCGGCTCGACCTTCGGGGTCCGCCGGCTGGAGCTGGCCCCGGGCGACCTGCTCGTGCTCTACACGGACGGGCTCTCCGAGGCCACCGACGACCGCGGCTCCGAGTACGGCCGTCGCCGGGCCGCGGACCTCGCCCCCCGCCTCCGAGGGCGCCCGGTCGGGGAGGTGCTAGACGCCTTCCGGGAGGACCTCGACGGCTTTCTCGCCGGCGCCCCGCGCACCGACGACCTGACCGTGATGGCGATCCGGCGAACGGAGGCGGTCTAGGCCGAGAGCCCGAGCGCGCGGGCCGCGGCGAGCTGCCGGCGGTCGGCCGACAGGAAGGCGATCGGGCCGAGGCTCTCTTCCAGGTAGAGCGCCGTCGCGAGGTGCCAGAGGTCGGCGCCGCGCAGGTCGCCGCGGGGTCGAGTTGGATGACCGCGGCGGCGCCTAGATCAGGAAGCGCTTCGGCGGGTCGGGCTCCGCGAGGATCGGGCGCGCGATCGAGAAGGGGGAGAGGTCGCTGGGGGTGGCGCCGTCCAGGGCCAGCTCGGACAGGGCGCGGCCGATCGCCGAGGCGAACTTGAAGGCGTGGCCGGCGCCGACCGCGACCAGGCAGCCGGGATGCTCCGGCAGGCGGTCGAGCACGAAGTCGCGGTCCGGGGTCAGAGTGTAGAGGCAGGTCTTGGTCGCGAGCACCGGCCCGCGCGCGCCCGGCAGCCGCTCTTCGAGGAAGCGGGCGACGCGTCTCGCGTTCTCGGGATCGGGCTCGAAGGTGCGGTTCGCGGCCGTCACCTCGCGCCCGCCCACGTCCTGGGCGACCTTGACGCCGCGGCCGCCGCCGGCCGCGTCTCCGAGCCCGAGCAGCGGAAAACCGTAGAAGCTCGGGTCGTCCATCCAGATCCAGACCGGAAAGCGCCCGGGCTCGAAGGGCGCGGGATCGGATGGCGCGAACCAGGCGACCTGCTCCTGGGTGACGGTGAGCGGCAGCCGCCGGCCGAGCCCGGCGAGCGCGCGGTTCGTCCAGGCGCCGGCGGCGACGATCAGCCGCGGCGTGCGGTAGGTCTCGCCGCCGGCCTCGACCTCGAGCTCGCCGCCGACCGCGCGCGCGGCGGCGACCTCGGCGCCCTCGCGGACGGCGGCGCCACGGGCGCGGGCGAGCCGGGCGTGGGCCGCGTTCGCCCGATCGGCGCGCACGAAGCCGCCGTCCGCCTGGAAGAGACCCACCGTGTCGGCGTCGAGCCGGAAGGGCGGGAAGCGCCGCGCGAGCTCACCGGCGTCGAGCAGCTCGAAGGGGACCCCCTCGGCCTCGAGGCTTCCGGCATAGTCGGCGAGCGGGATGGCGCCGCCGGCGGGGAAGAGGTCGAGCCCCCCGACCCTCTCGACCAGCCGCTCGCCCGCCTCTTCTTCCACCGCGGCCCAGGCGCGGTAGGCGTCGGCCGCGAACCGCACGTAGGCGGGCGCGTGGTAGGAGTAGCGGATGATCCGCGAGCGGTCCTGCGAGCCGCCGCGGTCGTGCCCGAGCGCGA
>JBFJMD010000069.1:0-9154 GCA_041634115.1 Thermoanaerobaculia bacterium
CCACGCTCGAGGCCCTCGATCCGAAGGAGACCGGCGAGGCGATCTCGCGCCTGCTCGACAACCTGGAGGCGGCGAGCGCCGGCATCCGCTCGGTGATCGACGCCAACCGGGACGCGCTGGGCGGCACCGTCGGCAACTTCGAGCGCTTCAGCGGCACCCTGGCCGACGAGCTGCCGAAGCTGACCGAGCAGATCGAGCGGGTGCTCGCCCAGGTCGAGGGGGTCATCGCCGACAACCGGGGGAAGCTCGGCGAGGGCCTCGACAGCGTCACCGCCGTGGCCGAGCGGATGCGCGATTCGATCGACAACCTCAACGAGATCTCCGGCACCATCGCCCGCGGCGAGGGCACGGTCGGCAAGCTGGTCAAGAGCGAGGAGACCCACGACAAGCTGGTCTCGGCGCTGGGCTCGGTCGAGTCCGGCATCGACAGCCTGAGCGAGACCTTCGGCAAGATCCAGAGGCTCAAGCTCGACCTCGGCTTCGACGGCTACTACCTCGACGAGCTGGCGGACACCCGCACCGCGTTCAGCGTGACGATCGACCCGCAGACCGACAAGTTCTACCAGCTCGGCCTGGTCGACGATCCGCGCGGCCGCGAGCGGGTCAAGTCCGAGGTGACCACGGTGACGCTGCCCGACGGCTCGACCGAGACGACGTCGCTGCGCCGGGTGACGACCGAGGACAAGGTGACGATCTCGGCCCAGTTCGGGTTCGTCTTCGGGGACGCGCGGCTGCGCGGCGGGCTGATCGAGTCGACCGGCGGCGCGGGCCTCGACTACGGGCTCTTCGACCGCCGGCTGTGGCTCTCGCTCGACGCCTACGACTTCGGCCGCGAGGCGGACCTCGACCCGCACCTGCGGCTCACCGCCAAGTGGCTGCTGCACCCGAACCTCTACCTGCTCGGCGGCTACGACGACTTCCTGGTCACCGAGCGGGACTCGCTCTTCCTGGGCGCCGGCGTGCGCTGGAGCGACGACGACCTCAAGTACCTGGTGGGCTCCGTGCCGCGGTTCTAGCCTGCGGAACCCGACGGCGACCCCGGCCGCCGACCCGGCTCGGAGGCCGGCTCGACCCCTCCGGCCGGGCGACCGGCGGCTGGAGCTGCGCCCCCTTCGACCCGGCGCCTGCTACACTCGACTCGAATTCGAAAGACGACCGTTCGAGAGTGCCGGGGGTCTGGACCGCGGCGGCGGCGATCTCCCACGGACACGAGGAGGCCCGAAATGAAGGAGCGCCGGCCGCTGGTCATCGCCGTCTCGATCGCCTGGATCATCGTCGCGGCTGCGACGGCGACTCGGGGCCTCGAAGCCTCCGATCAGGACTCCCTCCACTGCACGGAGCTGCCGTTCGTCTACAACGTCTTCTGGACGACGAAGTACGGCCCGGCCGGCGCCGACATCGAGACGGCGAAGAGCAACATGCTGCCCTGCAGCGGCCCGTCGTACGCCCTGTGCTACTACTCCGGCCCCGAGCCGATGCCCTGCAAGGTGGACAGAGAGCGGGGCGTCGCGATCTGCGAGTGCTACGCCTTGGAGCCCCGAGCCGAGCCCTACCATTACTTCGTCGACATCAACGCGATTCTCAACACCTGCGCCTACATCGAGACGGTCCGCGATTGCGGACACGACGGGTCGGGATGCTCGAGCGAGAACTCCGCGCCGGTCTGCCAGTACCTGGGCCAGGAGCCGCAGGCTCTGATGCCGGGGGCGGACGTCGTGTCGACGTTCGGCCTTGCCGAGCTGTCGAAATACGGGAAGCCCGGCAGCACCGAGTGCAGCGGCCTCTACGCGGGCTGCATGACCGCGCCCTGCAGGACCGCGAGTAACGAGGATGGAGAGACCGTGGCGATCTGCGAGTGTCCGCTCTACGACGGTCCGTATCAGGTGGGCCAGGACGGAGCGGAGTGTGACCTGGGACGAGGTCTGGTCTGGTCGGCGGCCTACTCGGCGAGCGGCGGGTAGGGCGCCGGCGCTCGGCTCTCATCCCTGGACGGCGGCCGCCCGACGATCCGCCCGCCAGATGAGCATCGCGGCGACGAGCAGGCTGGCAAACGCGATCGGGCCGTGCGGGTTCGTGTGGCTCACCTGGAGCTCCCAGCCGAAGACCACGAGCAGGACGAGCGCCAGCTTGGGAGCCTTGCCCGCGATCCACAGAGCGATCGCCAGCAGAAGCGCCGCTGAGAATACCGCCCACGAGCCGGTCTCGCTCGTGAACGAGCCCACCCCGCCGACCCAGGGATCGATCCAGTTGGTGTTCAGCACCTGGCGGACGCCGTCGACCTGATCCTGGGTCAGCTTTCCCTGAGCGGCCAGCTCCTTGGTGTGGATGATCGCTCGCCCGAGCCCGCTGCCGCCGATCGAGTCGAGCGCCGTGTAGTAGATCAAGAAGACGAAGGTCGCCAGCCGCGACAGCCAGCTCAACCCCACCGCCGCGGCTCCGTCGTCGCGGTTCACACGTCGCGCGACGAGCCACAGGCCCACGGCGACCAGCGCCACCATCGGGGTCTGGATCATGTGCAGCTGGAACCACCAGGCGGGCCCCGGGTAGGCCAGCGCCTTGAACTGCGGATCGTAGGGCTGGGGCTCGGACAGGTACTGGTACATGCCGGGCTTCTCGGTGAAGCCGGCGGGGTGAAAGAGCTCGATCGTCACCAGGACCAGCGGTGCCGCCATCAGACAGACCCACCAGAGCACTTTGCGGACAGCCTCATTCGACATGACGAATGCCTCCTTGCCACACTCGACGCGCGGACGCCCGCGAAGCCTCCCTGGGCGCGCCACGACCTCGACTCGACTGACTCTCTGAAGAGCGTCGCCAACCTAGCAGTCCGAGCGCCGTCCGGTCAAGAACGTCCGAGGTCCGCGGAGGGCGCCCGCTGGGCGAGGAGGGTGACGTCGTCGGGGGGCTCCCTCCCCTCGACCATGGAACGCGCGGGCGCACCAGCGCGGGCGGCAGGGGCTTCCCCGCGCGCAACGTCCCGCCGCTCCGGTCACCTCCGGTCCAGAAACGTGCCTTCCTCGAGCTCCGCGAAGGCCTGCTTCAGCTCCCCCGGGGAGTTCATGACGATGGGTCCGTGCCAGGCGACCGGCTCGCGGAGCGGCCGGCCGGAGACGAGGAGGAAGCGCAGCCCCTCTTCGCCGGCTCGCACGACGATCTCGTCGCCGCGGTCGAAGAGCACCAGAGACCGGTTCCCGGCCGGGGTCAGCGTCATCCGGCCCGAGGCCAGGTCCTCGGTGGGCACGGCGCGCGGGTCGGAGGCGTCGGCGAACCGGCCCGATCCCTCGAAGACATAGGCGAAGGCGTGGCTGTCGGTCTCGACCGGCAGCCGCCTGGTGCGGCCGGCCGGCACCCGGACGTCGAGGTACCGCGGGTCCGCGGCGATGCCCTCGACCGGTCCGCGCACTCCCCAGAACTCTCCGCAGACGACGCGCACCCGGGTGCCGTCGTCGTCGGTCACTTCGGGAACGTCCGGCCCCGCGATGTCCTGGTAGCGCGGCTCCGTCATCTTGAGCGAGGACGGCAGGTTGGCCCAGAGCTGAAATCCGTGCATGCGTCCGGTGGGGTCGCCCTCCGGCATCTCCTGGTGGATGATGCCGCGGCCGGCCGTCATCCACTGAACGTCGCCCGCGCCCACCACGCCCGCGTTGCCGAGGCTGTCGGCGTGCTGCACGCTGCCGGCCAGAACATAGGTGATCGTCTCGATCCCCCGGTGCGGATGCCAGGGAAACCCCTTCTGGTAGTCCTCGGGCCGCTCGTTGCGAAAGTCGTCGAGCAGCAGGAACGGGTCGAACTCCTCGGTCTTGCCGAAGCCGAAGGCGCGGTCGAGCCGCACCCCCGCTCCTTCGAGGGTCGGGCGGGCGCTGGTGATCTCGCGGACGGGTCGTATCGACATGAACATGAGAACAGCGCAACCGCCCCGTTCCTTCCCGGGATTCCGACGGAGGGAAGGGTACACCCGAATTGCTGCGCGTCTACGCCGACGCGGCCGGCGGCAGACGCCGCAAGGTGGCACCGGGGGGAGTCGCCACCCGAGAACCCGGCGGGCTGGGGGTCCTCGACGTCGGGCAGCGCTTGGTCAGAGCGCCGGGTCGCGGCCGGTGAGCTTGCGGTAGGCCTCGAGGTAGCGCTCGAGGGTGCCTTCGAGCACCCGGTCGGGGAGCCGCGGGGGCTTCGACTCGTGGTCCCAGCCGGTCTCGTCCAGCCAGTTGCGGACGTACTGCTTGTCGAAGGAGACGGGCTCGACGCCGGGGCGCCAGGTCCCGGCGTCCCAGAAGCGCGACGAGTCGGGGGTGAGGACCTCGTCGATCAGGAGCAGCTCGTCGCCGATCCGGCCGAACTCGAACTTGGTGTCGGCCAGCAGCAGGCCGGCGGTCGCCGCGTGCTCGCCGCCGCGGCGGAAGATCTCGAGTGTCAGCTCGCGGAGGCGCTCGGCGAGCGGGGCGCCGATCGCTTCGCGCATCACCTCGAAGGAGACGTTCTCGTCGTGGCCGGTCTCGGCCTTGGTGGCGGGGGTGAAGATCGGCGCCGGCAGCCGCGAGGCGCGCTCGAGGCCGGCGGCGAGCTCGATGCCGCAGACCTTGCCGCTCTGGACGTACTCCCGGTAGCCGCTCCCCGCCAGATACCCGCGGGCGACGCACTCGAAGGGCACGACCTCGGCCTTGCGCACGAGCGCCGCCCGGTGCTCGAGGAGCTCCCGGTGGGGGGCGAGCTCGGCGGGGAAGTCGCGCGCGTCGGTCGCGACCAGGTGGCTGGGCACGACGCCGGCGAAGCGCTCGAACCAGAAGTTGGTGAGCTGGTTGAGGATCTTGCCCTTGGCCGGAATGCCCGGCTCCAGCACGTGGTCGTAGGCGGAGATCCGGTCGCAGGAGACGATGAGCAGGTGCTCGCCCAGATCGTAGATGTCGCGCACCTTGCCGCGCTTCGGCGGCGGCAGGCCCGCGAGGTCGGTTCGCACCACGAGCTCCGGCATCAGATCCTCCCGACCGCCGTTCCGGCCACGAAGTCCTTCTCGAGCGCGTCGAGCAGGCTCGCTTCCGGCAGCGGCTCGCGCGCGACGTCGGGCTCGCCGGCGTCGATCACCTCGAAGATGGCCACCTTGCCGAGCCCCTTGAGGCTGGCGACCCCCAGCTTGCGGAAGCCGGCGGCCAGCCGGTCGCCCCCCTCTTCGAACTCGAAGGCGACGTGCCGGCGGCCGTCGATCTCGAGCCGGCCGAGGCGCGAGAAGCACTGCACCTCGTCGATCTGGCGGATGAAGGCGGCGGTCGCCACGATGCCCTCGTTGACCAGCGCCCCGCTCGAATTGATGTAGGCGTAGAACGACCGCGCCTCCTCGGACTTGTCCACCAGGTAGACGTTCTGGCGGGCGACCGGGGCGAAGAAGCTCTCGACGTCGGCCGAGTCGTAGCCGCGGCTCACCAGCAGCGTCTTGATGTCGTCGATCTCGCGCGTCGTCTTGCCGGTGACCAGCCGCGACAGCTCCACGATGCCGTGGCCGAAGAACTCGTAGCGCTGGCCGCCGTCCGGGTCGCCGCTCTCGATGGGAAGCAGCCGGTACTGTCCGTAGTTCAGGGCCATCCGCATGCCGCGGTCGAAGGGAAACCCGTCGTCGAGCGCCCGGCGATAGAGGCGCTGGAGCAGGATCGCGGCGGCCAGCATCCGGTTCGGGTGGCGGCCGGAGTAGAGGGCGCCGTCGCCCAGGTACTTCTCGAGCTGCAGGCGGTGGGCGTGCGCCATCCGGTTGATCCGCCGCTGGAAGGAGAAGATCTCGCGGAACGAGGCGTCCTGGCGGTCGGCCCCCGAGCGGCGCAGGACCGAGATGATCGCCGAGAAGTCGGTGATGTCGTAGACCAGGCCGAAGCGCCGCACCACCGGGTCCACGACCCACGGCTTCATGAACTCGAGCGGGCGGGTGCTGTTCGACAGGTCGATCTCGGTGCGGTTGGGCAGGCTCACGCGCAGCGCCGCGGCCGAGCAGATCAGCCGCCCGTCGCGCTCGCGGATCGGGATGACGAAGCGGCGCAGCGACGCCAGCAGCTCGAACTCCTTGAGCTTGAGCAGCAGGTTCTCCCAGACCGGGAACCAGGCGGGAGGCAGCAGCCGCTCCGTGTCGTAGCCCGGGCGCTCGGCCAGGAAGGAGACGTAGCCCCGGCGGGTCACCAGGTCCCAGGGATCGCTCGGCGCGGGCGCGTCGAGCAGCTTGGAGATCGAGCTGCGCAGGGTCGGGTCGCGCTCGAGCTCGGCCGCGTTCCATTCGACGAGGGCCTGGAAGCGGCTCCGGAACTCGCGGCCGTCCAGGCGCAGATAGCCGCTGAAGTAGCTCCCCAGCTCGGCGAGGTCGGGGCTCACGTGGTCCTCGGTCAGGATGAGCACGTTGTCGCGCATCATCCCGAGGACGGCGGGGAAGAGCTCCTTCTCCTCGTTCTCGTGGACGTCGGCGGCGCGGTGGACGACGTCGTAGGTCGTCGCCAGCACGCGGTCGAGGTAGCGGTTGAAGACCCGGTACTTGATCTCGTCTCCCTGCGCCTTGCCGACCGAGAGCTGCTGGCGCCGCAGGCGCATCGGCGCCTCCTTGAAGACCCGCGACACCGCGATCGAGTGGAACAGCCAGAAGATGCTCGGGTAGCGCCGCCCGAAGCTCGAGGTGACGGCGTTCTCGGTGGCCTGGCCGAGGAGCTGGCGGTAGGGCTCCCAGGCCGCCTCGCACTTGCGGCGGTCGGGGGGATGGCCGAGCGCCAGCCCCAGCTCGTGCTCCTCCTCGGCCCGGACCCAGGTCTCGAAGGACTCGCGCAGCGCGGCGAGCGGCTCGGACTGCAGCACCGGGAAGCCGACGACCGGCGTCGCCTCCTCGTCGGTCAGGAAGATGCGCTGCGGCGCCGGCAGACCCCTCGGCAGCCCGGCCTGCAGGAGCCGCAGCTCCTCGGGCTCGGGGCGCAGGAACCGCAGGGGTCCCTGGAGCAGGTGGAGGAGGGAGATCTCGGGCATGGCCGCGGCTCCGGGGCATCATACCGCCCGCCCTCCCGGGGACTGCTAGACTGGCGCCCCGGCTCGCGACCCGCGGCCCCGAACGGCATCCCGCAGACGGAGGATCGGCCCGCATGGTGAGGATTCTCAAGCCCAAGATCGCCTCCAAGCCCCCTTCCGGGGAGGGTCTCGTCATCGTCGGCTGCTTCGCCGGCGAGGCGCCCGACGGGAGCCGGCTGCCGGCCGAATTGGCGGCGGCGGCGGCCCGCGCCGCGAGCCGCCCGGCCTGGCGCGGCACGGAGGGCGAGGTCGTCTGGGGATCGTCGCCGGAGCGGCCGGACCGGGTGCTCGCCCTCCACGGCCTCGGGCGGCGCGAAGACCCGGAGTCCGTCCGCTTCGGCCGCTGGGTCGAACGCGCGCTGTCCGGCGCTCTGAGGGAGGGCCATCGCCGGGTCACGCTGGTGGTGCCGGCCCACCCCGGAACCTCGGGACGGGCGGCGGCGGCGTATCTGCTGCGCCGCGCCGCGCTCTGCGGCTACCGCTTCGACCGCTATCGGGCCGGTGAGCCGAAGGCGCCGGAGACCGCGGTCTCGATCGTGCCGCCGCCGGGCGAGGACGCGGTCTACCGGCGCGCGCGCCGGATCGCGGAGCCGGTGGCGCGGGCCGTCGTCCGGGCCCGCGACCTCGCCAACACGCCGCCCAACGTGGCCGACCCGGCCTGGATGGCGAGCGAGGCGAGAAAGCTCGCGCGCCGCCACGGCATGAAGGCGCGGGTCCTGGGCGAGCGCGAGCTGGCGCGGCGCGGGATGGGTGGGCTGCTCGCGGTCGGCGGCGGCTCGGCGCGGCCGCCGCGCCTCGTGCACCTCTCCTGGGGGACGGGAGAGCGCTCGGTGGCGGTGGTCGGCAAGGGCATCACCTTCGACACCGGCGGCATCTCGATCAAGCCCGCGAAGGCGATGGACGAGATGAAGTTCGACAAGTCCGGGGCGTGCGTGGCGCTGGCCGTCGCCCAGGGGGTCGCCGAGCTGGAGCTGCCGCTGCGCCTCGACGTCTACCTGCCGCTGGCCGAGAACATGCCCGACGGGGAGGCCTACCGGCCGGGCGACATCGTCCGCTGCATGAACGGCAAGACGGTGGAGGTGCTGAACACCGACGCCGAAGGGCGGATGGTGCTGGCCGATGCCCTCGCCCTGGCGGCGGCGGCCGAGCCCGACGACCTGATCGACTTCGCGACCCTGACCGGCGCCTGCGTCGTCGCGCTCGGCCATCACGGCGCGGGTCTGTTCAGCGCCGACGAGGGGCTCGCCGCGGAGCTCCTGGAGGCTTCGGAGGCGAGCCGCGAGCGGCTCTGGCGCCTGCCGCTCTGGCCCGAGTTCCGAGCCGACATGGAGGGCCGGCACGCGGAGATCAAGAACTCGGGCGGCCGCTGGGGCGGCGCCTGCACCGCCGCGGCCTTCCTGTCGCACTTCGTGGACGGCGCCGGGCGCTGGGCCCACATCGACATCGCCGGCACCGCCTACGTCGGCAGCGCCGAGAGCGGTCCGTTCGGGGCCACCGGCTACGGCGTCGCGCTCGCCCTTACCTGGCTCCTGAAGGAGTCGGGCCGGCTTTGATCGCTCCCGCGGCCCGGACCCCGGCCGCCGCCGGCGCGAGCCCGCTGCTCGCGGTCGAGGGGCTGACCGTCACCTTTCCGATGGGCGGGCGCCGGGTGGCGGTCGTGCGCGAGGCCGGCTTCGAGGTCGGGCCGGGCGAGTTCGTGGGCCTGGTGGGCGAGTCGGGCTCGGGAAAGAGCATGACGGCGCTCGCCATCCTGGGCCTGGTGCCGCCGCCCGGCCGGGTGGACGGCGGCAGCGTGCGGCTCGACGGCCGCGAGCTCGTCGCGGCGCCGGAGGAGGAGCTGCGAAAGGTGCGCGGAGGCCGCGTCGGCATCGTCTTCCAGGAGCCGATGACGGCGCTCAACCCGGTGTTCTCGATCGGTTTCCAGATCGCCGAGGCGGTCCGCGTCCACCTCGAGATGAGCCGCCGCGAAGCGCGCGCGGAGGCCGTGCGGCTGCTCGACCTGGTCGCCTTTCCGGCCGCCCGCCAGCGGCTCAAGGACTATCCGCACCAGCTCTCCGGCGGGCAGCGGCAGCGGGCGATGATCGCCATGGCCCTGGCGGCGCGGCCCGATCTACTGATCGCCGACGAGCCCACC
>JBFJMD010000070.1:0-9132 GCA_041634115.1 Thermoanaerobaculia bacterium
GCCGATCCACGCGCGGGGTCGTAGTTCAGTTGGTTAGAACGCCGGCCTGTCAAGCCGGAGGTCGCGGGTTCAAGTCCCGTCGACCCCGCCAGTTTTCAGCCGATGGGCGCCGCCCGGCGGCGCAGGGAGTCCGTGATGCGTGAAAAGATCAAGCTCGTCTCGTCCGCCGGCACCGGCTACTACTACACGACCACCAAAAACAAGCGCAACGCGACCGGCAAGCTGAAGATGAAGAAGTACGACCCGGTCGTCCGCAAGCACGTCGAGTTCGTCGAAGAGAAGCTGCGCTAGCGACCCTGGGGGCCCGTGCTACACTCGGGCCCTTCTGTCGCGGCCGGCTCCGCGGTCCCCCCTCGCATCCGCTTCCGGGCCCTCCGCTCCCTTCTCGAAAGGAGCGGAAGATGCCCGACTACGACGCCTTCGACCTCCTGCGGCGCTGCGCCGCCCATCGCGACTCCCGCCTGTGGGAGGAGTTCGTGGTCCGCTTCAGCGGGCGGCTGCGCGCCGGGGTGCGGCGCGGCCTGCGGCGCGCCGGCCTCGACGGCGCCAGCGGCGACCTCGACGACATCGTGCAGGAGGTCTACTGCAAGCTGCTCGACCGGGGCGGCCGCAACCTGCGCCGCTGCCGGGGCGGCGGCGAGCGCGAGGTCGGCGCCTACCTGGGGCGGGTGGCGGAGACGGTCGCCATCGATCACCTGCGCGCCGCCCGCGCTTCGAAGCGCGGCCGCGCCCGGCTGGTCTCCTCGGGGCCGCGGCCGGGGCAGGGGATCGTCGAGCGGGCCCTGGACCCGGGTCTCTCGCCGGAGGAGCGCCTGCTCGGCCGGGAGCGGCGCCGGATGTTCCTCGCCACCTGCCTCGCCGCCGCCGGCCGCCACTCCCGGCGGCGGGATTGCCGGATCTTCCTGCTGGCCGTCTTCCGCGGCCTGACCAGCCGCGAGATCTCCGAGCGCCTGGGCCGCGGCATGAGCCCGAGCGGCGTCGATTCGCTGGTCTCCCGCATGCGCAAGCGTCTGCGGGCGCGGGGGCTCACGATCCCGCGGCGCAAGGATCGCCCGGGCGGATAGGCCGCGCGTCCGGCGCTCGGCTCGCCGGGCTCGGCTAACATCGCCGGCCGTGGAGGCTCTTTTCACCGATCCCCGCTGCCTGGGGCACGAGGTGCCGTACGGCTTTCCGGAGCGGCCGCGGCGCCTCGAGCGCGTCCTGGAGCGCCTCGAGGGGCGCGGCGCGGGGCCGATCGTCGCCGGCGATTCGCCGCGGGCCCGCGAGGCGGTCGCGGCGGTGCACGCGGCGGAGTACGTCGAGCGCTTCCGGCGGGCGAGCGAGCGCGGCGACGGCCTGCTGGGCTCGAGCGACAATCCGCTCTCGGCGGGCACCTGGGACGCGGCCTGGGCGGCGGTGGGCTGCGCGCTCGCCGCCGCGGAGCGCGCCGCCGCCGGCGGCCACGCGTTCGCGGCGGTGCGCCCGCCCGGCCACCACGCGGAGCGCGACCTGGCGATGGGCTTCTGCTACTTCAACAACATCGCGGTCGCGGCCCGCGACCTGATCGCCCGCGGCGCGGCGCGGCGGGTCGCGATCTTCGACTTCGACGTCCACCACGGAAACGGCACCCAGCACGTCTTCGAGCGCAGCGCCGACGTCTTCTACGCCAGCATCCATCAGTATCCCTTCTACCCGGGGACGGGGGCCGCCGACGAGCGCGGGCTCGGCGAAGGCGAGGGGGCGACCCTCAACGTGCCGCTTCCGGCCGGCTGCGGCGACGCGGAGTACCGCGAGGCGATCGACGGGCGGGTGCTGCCCGCCCTCGCCGCCTACCGCCCCGACGTGCTGCTGGTCTCGGCCGGGTTCGACGCCTGGAAGCGGGATCTGCTGGGCGGCATGCGGGTCGGCGAGGAGGGATTCGCCGATTGGGGCCGGCGTCTCGGCGGCCTGGCGCGCGAGGTCTGCGGGTCCCGGATCCTCTCGGTGCTGGAGGGTGGCTACGACCTCGACGCCCTGCCCGATCTCGTCGAGGGCTACCTCGACGGCGTCGCCGAGGGGCTCGGCTGACCGGGGGCGATCGCCAGGCTCCAGCTCCAGAGCGCGACGGAGAGCGGCCGCCGGTCGCCGTTGCCGAGGACGTCGTCGGCCACCACCGGGGGGGCGAGCGGCCGCAGCTCCAGCCGGTGGCGGCCGGGAGCGAGGGCGAGCGGCGCCAGGCGGTGGGCCCGGGGCTCGGGGCCGACCGCGATCCGGCCGTGCGGCGACCCGTCGAGCCGCACCTCCACCTCCCGCGGCCCGGGGAAGGCGCTGAGGGTGAGCTCCAGGGCGGCCTCGACCGGCCGCGGGCTGGCCGCGGTGATCCACAGGGCGCCGCGCTCCGCCATCCAGCGGTAGCTCTCGGCGCCCTTGTACTCGCGCCAGGAGAAGCCGCCGGCGATGGCGACCTCGACGGCCGCCGGCTCCGCTTCGACCGCCAGCAGGAGGGCGTCCGGGAACTCCCGCTCGGGAGCGAGGCCGGCCAGGCGGCCCCCTGCCGCGAGCCAGGAGGCGAGCGGGCGGTCGCGGCGCACGATGACGTGGGTCACGCCGCGCCCGGCCAGGGCCGCCGGCAGGCCGGGGTCGCCGCAGTCCTCTTCGGCGCGGAGAAAGTGGACCTCGCCGTCGAAGAAGCGCTCCGCCGAGCGCTGGGCGGCGTCGCTCCCCGGCACGCAGTCGAGCACCCGGACCTCGGGCCGGCCGGAGAGCCAGCGGTGCGCGGCGGTGGGGAGCACGTCCCGCCAGCGCCAGGGGGGGAAGGGGGCGACGTCCACGGCGGCCCAGGCGAGCAGTCCGAGCAGTCCGAGCAGTCCGAGGAGTCCGAGCGGTCCGTGCCGTGGGAGCGGGGCGCGGCGCTCGGCGCCGCTGGCGCGGACCCGGCGCGCGAGCGCCGCGGCGCCGATCCCGGCGAGGATCGCCGCCGCCAGCGCGACGACGACTCCGAAGCGGGCGTAGGCGCGGAACATCGGGGCGAGCGCGTAGAGCGCCTCGGAGGGGCGCGGCAGCTCGAGCGGCCCGAGCCGCCAGACCGGGGAGAGCGAGCAGAGGAAGGCGCCGGCGGCGAGCACCAGCAGCGCGGGCACCCGCGCGAGGCCTCCGCGGCGCCCGCCCCGCAGCCAGCCCGCGAGGGCAAGGCCGGCGAGCAGCAGCAGCCCCGGTCCGAGCGCGAGCTGCTGCTCGAGGATGCCGCCCGGGTGGCGGTCCCGCCAGAAGGCCTCCGCGAGGGGGCCGTAGACGGGGTGGTCCGGGAGCGGGACGAGATAGCTCCACCAGCGGGCGCTGTAGAGCAGCAGGTCCTCCTTCGGCCAGGCGAAGCGGGACGGGCTCTCGAGCACCGCCGCGGCGCCGACCGCGACGTAGCCGAGGCCGGCGAGCGCCAGCCCCGCGAGCGTCGCGAGCGTCGCCGCCGGTCCCCGCCCGGCCCGCGCCCGCCCCTCGCGTCCCGCCGCGATCCACCAGCCGAAGAGCGCCACCGGCGTGAGCACGACCGCCATCAGGCCGTAGTAGAAGTTGGACAGCGCCACCAGCGGCGCGACGGCGGCCAAGAGGGCGATCCGCCGCGGCTCGGCCTTCTCGGTCGAGCGCCAGAGGGCCAGGAAGTAGAGCGGCAGCCACTGCACCTGCGCCCCGTGCGGATGGTAGGCGGCCTGCGCCAGGTGGAACGGGGCGAAGGCGAAGGCGAGACCCGCCACCCACGAGGCGAGGCGCGAGCGCGACAGCTCCCAGGCGAGGAGATAGGCGAAGAGCGCCGCCAGCGGAAAGGTGGCGAGGACCAGGAGGTTCAGGGCGACGACCGGGTCCCCCAGCAGCCGGGCCAGCGCGGCGCCGGTCCAGTCGGTCACCGGCTGCGTGAACGGGCCCGGCGCCCGCGGCGACTCGAGCTGCGAGATGACGATGAACGGGGCGGGGTGGCGGCCGACGAGCTCGCTGCCGAAGAGGCGGGCCGCGGGGTGGCGCAGCACCGGCGCCGCCATCACCGCGGTCAGCGCGGCGGCGGCGAGCACGAGGCCCGCCGGACCCGCCAGGGCGGCGCGGCCCCGGGCGCGAGCCGAAGAGGGTCCCGACGGCGGCTCCGCGGCCCCGCTCACGGCGCCGCGCCCCCGGGCCGGCGGACGACGGCGGCGATCAGGTAGCCGTGGCGGCGCAGAGAGGGGAAGCGCCGGTAGAGCCAGGCGAACGGCCGCACCGCGAGCGCGGTCAGCCGCGCCAGCGGTCGGCACCAGACCCAGCAGGCGAGGTCGAGCATGCGCAGCCAGCCGGGGATGAAGAGTATGCCGTCCTCGGCCACCAGCTCGAGGCCGGCGCGCTCGCACATTCCGGCGAGGCGGCGGCGCGAGAAGGACCTCTCGAAGCCGTAGCCGTAGAGGCCGAGCCGGTAGAGGACCGCGACCAGCAGCGGGCGCAGGAACGGGTCCCAGCGGTTGGGGACGCCGACGACGGCGACGCCGCCCGGCGCCAGCACCCGGCGGATCTCGCGGATCGCGAGCTCGGTCTCGGGGAAGTGCTCGACGGTCCCCATCGAGTAGACCCGATCGACGGCGCCGTCAGCGAAGGGGATCGCGCGCACGTCCCCCACGACGGCGCCGAGGGCGAGGCGCCGGCGGGCGAAACCCGCCGCCGCCGCGCCGACGATCGCCGGCGAGATGTCGACGCCGTAGGCGCGGGCGCCGGCGGCCGCGGCCCAGCGCAGGATGCGGGTGTTCTTGGCCTCGTCCCAGAGGTCGGTCTTGAGGATCCTGCGGCCGGCGAGGGGCCCCAGATGCTCGTCGAAGAGCCGCCGCTCGCACTCGAGGTAGTAGGCGGTGCTCGCGGCGCCGCCCAGGTCGGGGAAGTCGCGGCCGACGTCCGCCCAGAAGGCGCGGTAGGAGCGCCGCTCCTCGGCGGACTCGGGCGCCAGGGGCGCCGGTCGCGGGCCGGCCTCAGCCGGCGCGGGCGAGGCGAGGCGTTCTCGTCTCAATGGCGATCGGCGTTCGGAAGGTCGCGGTCAGCCAGGCCGCGACCGCGGGCACCGCGAGCGCCCAGGCGCGGATCCAGACCGCCGGCGCCTCGAATCCGAGGTGGGTGGCGAGCTCGCCCAGGACCGCCGTCGTCGCCAGCGCGACGAGCGCCACCGCGGCCGCTCCGGCCAGCCGCCGCCCTCCGAGCGACGCTCCCGCGGCGCGCGCGAGGGCGACGAAGAGGCCGACCTCGAAGGCGAGAAGAAAGGTCGTGACGCCCTGCTCGTCGGCGGCCCCGTGGCCCAGGTGGAGCTCCGGGAGCAGCGCTCCGGCGGCGAGCGGACGCAGCGCGAAGGCGTCGGCGGCGCCGGCCACGACCGCGGCGGCGGCGCCGAGGGCGAGCCCCCGGGCCGCCCGGCGTCCGCGGCCCTCGCCGCGGCGGGGGGCGTCC
The DNA here is from genome assembly GCA_041634115.1 of Thermoanaerobaculia bacterium. GTDB lineage: Bacteria > Acidobacteriota > Thermoanaerobaculia > Multivoradales > JAHEKO01 > JBFJMD01. The sequence continues at coordinate 5,404 of JBFJMD010000070.1, forward strand.
GCGGGCGCCGCGCGGGTCGCGAACCAGGCGACGAGCGCCACCGCCACCACGAGCTGGTAGAAGGCGTGCACGGCCACGAAGTGCGAGCCGACGACGGCCTGCGGCAGCGCCAGCACGAGCAGCCGCAGGGTCGCCAGAAGGGTAAAGAGCGGCGCCGCCAGGGCGAGGGCGAGCGCCCGCGAGCGCCGGGCGAGCGGGGCGGCCAGCGCCGCGGCGAGATAGACGGGGATGAGCGGCGTGGTGACGCACTCCGGGGTCACCACCCAGGAGCCGTAGGCCGTGCGCAGGTAGTTCTCCGACACCTCGGCCGTGCCGCCGAAGGCGCCGATGACGACGCTCGCCGCCGCCGCCGCGAACCGCGCGACCTCGAGCAGCGCGGCGCTCGCCAGCAGGCGGTCGTGGACCGCGTAGTAGGCGGCCACGAGCACCAGGGTCCAGGCGAGGAATCGCCAGACGGGGGCGGTCGCGGCGGGGCGCGGGGCCGCCGCGGTCGCGGGGGCGGACGCCCAGCGCATCCAGAGGAAGACGAAGCCGGCGGTCAGCACGATGAGCGCCGCCGGCCAGAGCCTGAGGTGCAGGAGCTCGAAGAGCGGTCGATCGTCGACCACCGCCGAGAGCGTCGCGATGCGCAGCACGTTGGCGACGGCGATCAGCGCCAGGCCGCCGGCGGCGCCGGCCAGCCGCCGCCGCCAGCTCGCCGGGAACGCCAGCACCACGCCGAGACAGAGCGCCATGGCGTCGGCGCCGGTGCAGCTCTGGTCCACGACCACGCCGGGGGCGGGCCGGCCGCCGGCCGCCAGCCCGGCGAGGATCCCGGCGTAGGGGACCAGCAGGTGCCGCTCGACCCAGGCGATCCGGGTGACCCCGAAGATCAGCGCGAACCACCCGAGCGCCCGCAGCAGGAAGCCGAGCGTGGCGGGACCCGGAAGGTGGTCTCTTCTCATTCTCCCCACCGGTGCGAGAGGGCCTGGCGGCACCAGCTTACCCGCCCGCGCCGGCCACCGCCAGCCGCGGGCGACGCGGGGCAGGTCCGGGGCGGGGGAGCGGGGCCCGGTCCGCGGCGGGACCGGGGTCAGGCCGCCGGCGCCTCTTTTGAGCGCTCGTCGAGGCCGCGGCGCCGCGCGAGCAGCTCGGAGGCCTCGCCGAAGGCCTCGAGCGCCCGCTGGATCTGGCGGTCGCCGGCGGCGATCGCCTGGTAGCGGGCCTCGATCCCGAAGGCCGAGTTGAAGAACTCGGCCCGCAGGTAGCGCGCGATCGAGGCGCGCACGTCGGGCTCGCCGAGGGCGCGCTCGATCTCGTCGCCGGTGGCCAGGTCGCGCTCGGCCAGCCACTCCGAGAAGCGCGCCAGGACCCGATCGTCGGGCTGCCACTCGCGGTCTTCGACGGGGTGTCCCGCCGACTCCGCGACCGCGAAGTCGAAGAAGCTGTTGCGGCTCAGCAGGTACTGGACGAAGCCGGGGATCTCCGGCAGCTCGGACTCGATGTCCGGGGTGATGCCGCCGCCGCCGTAGACCTCGCGGCCGAGGTCGGTGAGGAACACGTCGGAGCGCGGCCGCTTTCCTTCCGCCGGGCTCAGCGCCCCGTTGCCGTTGCCCTGGGTGTGGTAGTCGAACCAGGAGGTGAAGTCGCGCTGGATCAGCCGCCCGGACGGAGTGAAGTACTTGGCCGTGGTGAGCGCGATGCCGGCGCCGTAGGAGAGCGTGTAGACGGTCTGCACCAGGCCCTTGCCCCAGGTCGGCGTGCCCACGATCAGCCCGACGTCGTGATCCTGGATCGCTCCGGCGAGGATCTCGGCGGCGGAGGCGGTGCCGTTGTTGACGAGCACCACCATCGGCATGCCCAGCTCGGGGTGGCGATCGGTGGCGGCGAACTCCTGGAACGAGTCGCGGGTGCGGCCGCGGGTGACGACGATCTCGGCGCCCGCCGGCAGGAACTGGTCCGCGACCTCGATCGCCTGGTCGAGCAGGCCGCCGCCGTTGAAGCGCAGGTCGAGCAGCAGCCGCTGCATCCCCTGCGACTTCAGCTTCTCGACCGCGTCGGCGACTTCGCGCCCGGTGCCGCGGTTGAAGTCGCTGATCGCCAGGTAGCCGGTGGTGTCGTCGATCATGTAGACGTAGCGGACCGTGTTCTGGGGGATCTCGTCGCGGGTGATCGACATCTCCAGCGGGTCGTCGAGGCCGGGGCGGACGATCTGGATCCGCACCTGGGTGCCCTTGGGCCCCTTCAGGCGGCGCACGGCCTCGTCGATGTTCATGCTCTCGGTCGGCTCGTCCTCGATCGTGATGATGATGTCGCCCGCCTGGATGCCCATCCGCGAGGCCGGCGTGCCCTCGATCGGCGTGATCACGGTGAGCTGGCCGTTGCGCATGCCGACCAGGATGCCGAGCCCGAAGAACGTGCTCTTCTGCCGGTCGCGCATGTTGGCGTAGGCGGTCGGCGACAGGAAGCTGGTGTGCGGGTCGAGGGTCCGCAGCATGCCGTCGATCGAGGAGAAGACGATGTCGCGGAAGGAGACCTCGGAGCCGTAGCGGTCGTGGGCGACCGTGACCAGCTCGGTGTAGACGCGCAGCACCTGGCGGGCGTCGTCGGTCAGCGCCAGCACGCGGTCGCCGACCACGCCGCCGAGCATGAGGCAGAGCGCGAAGAGCGAGATCGCCAGGATGCGCCAGGGCTTCCGCACGGCGGGAGTCTACCATCGCCCGCTTGACTTTCGCCCCCGGCCACCCGATCATCGAGCGAAGTCCGAGGCGACGATGGGTCCACTGGGCGTTCCCGAGCTGATCTTCATCCTGATCCTGGCGCTGCTCGTCTTCGGGCCCAAGAGGCTGCCGGAGATCGGCCGCACCCTGGGCCGGGCGATGGGGGAGTTCCGCCGCGCCACCACCGACCTCAAGCGCACCCTGAACACCGAGATCGCCGAGGCCGAATCGCGGCCGGCGCCGCGCCCGGTGGAGCCGGCGCCCGCGATCGCGCCGGCCCCCGCCCCCGCCGCCGCGGCGGACGGCGACGAGCCCGCGGAGGCCGCCGAAGCGGCCGAGAGCGACGAGGACTCGGAGCCCGCCCCGGCGCCGGCGGAGGACGACGCGCCCGTCCCCGGCACCGAGCCCCGGCGAGCCCCCTGAACCGCCCCGGTCCCCGCCCGATGCCGCAGCCGCAAGCCCTGCCCGAGTCCGAAGAGGGGCTCGAGCGCATGAGCCTCTTCGACCACCTCGACGAGCTGCGCCGCCGCATCCTGCGCTCGCTCGCGGCGCTCGCCGTCGCCTTCGTCGTCTGCTGGATCTTCGTCGAACGGATCACCGAGTTCCTGGCGCGGCCGATCTACCGGCTGCTGCCCGAGGGCACCCGGCTCGCCTTTCTCGGCATCACCGACCCGTTCCTGGTCTACGTCAAGGTCGCGGCCCTCGCCGCGCTCTTTCTGGCCTCGCCCTGGGTGCTCTATCAGGCCTGGCGCTTCGTCTCCCCGGGTCTCTATCACCGCGAGCGCCGCTGGGCGCTGCCCTTCATCTTCTTCGGGACCTTCTTCTTTGTCGCCGGCGGCGTCTTCGCCTACTACGTGGCGTTCCCGTTCGCGGTCGAGTTCCTGCTCGGCATCGGCCAGGCCTTCGACCCGGTCATCACCCTCGAGCGCTACTTCCGCTTCCTGCTCTACGTCATCCTCGGCCTGGCGCTCATGTTCGAGCTGCCGATCGTCATCTTCGTGCTGGCGCAGATCGGCATCGTCTCCCCGGC
>JBFJMD010000071.1:0-9104 GCA_041634115.1 Thermoanaerobaculia bacterium
CCGAGGATGCGCTCGGCGTTCTCGCGGCAGGCGTGGATGCCGCCGAGCTTGGTCATGTAGTTGGCAAGGAAGGGGAACTTGACCAGCGTCGGGTGGATCAGGAAGCGCGGGTACCTGCCGATCCTCCGGGCCATGGCGTGCAGCGCCATCACCCCGTCCCACGGCATGAAGCCGCGGTGGACGCCGACTAGGACGCCGCGGCCGGCGCGCGGCACCTGCTCGAGGCCCCTGATCTCGATCCGCCAGTAGTGGTCGTGCAGGAAGCGGAACAGGGTCCGCCCGTAGGCGGCGATGTAGTCGCGGTCCATCCCGAACGGGTCGTATTCGCCGGCCGCCAACCGCTCCGATTCGGGGCGCGGCGGCCGCCCGAGGGCGCCGCGCAGGGCGAGCGCCGCCTCGGCGCTCGTGCGCCGCGGCGCGAATCCCAGTTCGCGCTCGAGCTTGGCGCCGGAGACCGTCCACGGATAGCGCAGGAAGTCGACCTCGTCGACCTGCGGCGTCCGGCGCACGGCCGCCGAGAGCCGGCGCCCCGCCGCCTGCGCCCAGCCCGGCAGCGGGAGCCGGCGGCTGCCGGCGATCGCCAGCGCCTTGCGCAGCGGCACGCCGCCGGCGGGGGCGAGATTGTAGAGGCCGCCGGCGCCGCGCTCGAGCACCCGGCGCACCGCGCCGATCAGGTCCTCGGGCGAGAGCAGTTGCAGGGTGGGATCGAAGCCGGCCGGGACCGGGGCCCAGGCGCGCGCCAACAGCCGGCTCGCCGGGTCGCGGCCGCCGGCGGTCGGGACGAACGGCGGCCGCAGCACGGTGAGCGTCGCGCCGCTCTCCGCCAGCAGCTCGGCGGCCAGGCCCTCGAGCCGGCGCCACGACTCCGGGATCCGGTTGCCGTTGCGCGCCGGTGCGGTCCGATCTTCGGTGATCAGGCCGGGGTGATGGTGGCTCGGGTCGCCGGCCGCGGCGCTCGAGATCACCACGATGTGCCGCGGCCGCTGCGCGGCCAGGTGCGCGAAGACCCGGCGGGCGTCGTCGAGGTCGGGGCGGCCGAAGGCGTCGCCCCGCTCGCCGGCCAGATAGACGGCGGCGTCGAGCCCGGGGGCGCTCGGCGGGCGGGCCGCGAGCCGCTCGTCCGCGGTCCGGAGCTCGACCTCGGGCTCGCCTCCGAGGTCGCGGGCGAGCGCCTCGGTGAGACCGGCGCGGCGGCCGAAGATCGCCGTCCTGGCGCCGCGCCTCAGGGCGCCTCCGTGCGCGGCGCCGGCTGCACGGCGAGCCGCTCGCGGTCCGCCGGGCGCGGCAGGCTAGACAGCCGCATCCCCTCGCCCTCGACCAGCTCGACGAGCTGGCGGGCCGCCAGCGAGTCGAACTCCTCGACCAGCCCGCTCGGCCAGCGAACCGTGAGCCGGTCGACCTGCGAGCTCTCGCCGAGCCCGAAGTAGAGCCGCTGGCTGTTCTGGGAGGCGTAGCTCGAGCCCGCAGTCACCTGCTGGAACTGTCGCCGGTCGCCGGTCTCCACCGCGACCTCGGCGCCGACGGCGTCGCGGTTGCTGACCGTGCCGCGGAGCTCGACGGCGAGCCAGGAGCGGTTCTCGCCGATGCGGTTGCGCAGGAAGGCCGCGCGCCGCCGCTCCGCCATCTCGTTGTCCCCGGGGTTGAAGTTGATCGCGATGTCGAGGTCGCCGTCGTTGTCGAAGTCGGCGACCGCGATGCCGCGGGCGTCGCCCTCGCGATCGGCGGCCAGCGCCAGCGCCACGTCGCTGAACCGCGGCACCCCGTCCTCGCCGCAGCCCTCGTTGCGGAGCAGATTGTTGGCCTCGTAGCCGTTCCACGACATGTCGCCGCGGAACTCGTCGGTGTAGAACTTGCCGGTTTTGTAATCGTCGATGTGCGCGACCGCGCTCACGATGTAGGGCAGTCACAAGTCGTCGTGGGACTTGGCCGTGATCCAGCCGTTGGCGGCGTAGATGTCCTGCAGGCCGTCGTTGTCGTAATCGAAGAAGGTCGAGCCCCAGTACCAGCCGAACGGATTGGTGCCGGCGATCTCGGAGACGTCGGTGAAATGGCCGGCGCCGTCGTTGAGCAGCAGCGAGTTGCCCTTGACCATGCGGTCGCCGTAGTTGCGCCAGTCGGCGCCGGCGTAGCCGAAGATCTCCTTGTAGAGCCTGAAATCCTCGAAGATCGTGCCCTGCTTCACGCTGTTGATCAAGTACTGGTGCAGGGTGGTCGCCTGGCCGTACCAGCGCTGGCCCGAGTGCACGTTGGAGACGTAGATGTCCAGATCCCCGTCGTTGTCCACGTCGCCGAACGAGGCGCTCATGCCGAAGCCGAAGTCGAGCGTCCCGGTCTCCTCGGAGACGTCCGCGAAGGTGCCGTCGCCCTCGTTGCGCAGCAGCGCGTTGCGGCCGAAATCGTTGGCGACGTAGAGGTCGAGGTCGCCGTCCGCGTCGTAGTCCCCCCAGGTCACGCCGAGGGTGAGGCCGCCCTCGCGCACCCCCGCCTCCTCGGTGACGTCGGTGAAGCGCAGGCCGCCGTCGTTCCGGAGCAGGCTGTTTCCCTCGCCGTTGCGGGTGTAGAAGAGGGTCGTCGGCAGGTTGGTGCGGGGGTCGAGATAGCGGCCCAGATAGAGGTCGAGATCGCCGTCGTTGTCGTAGTCGCCGGCGGTCGCCACCACCACGAAGCTCCGGCCGAGGTCGGTGGCGGCGGTGACGTCGGTGAAGGCTCCCGCGCCGTCGTTCCTCAGCAGCCGGTTGCCGCCCATGAAGCGGCCGAGGAAGGCGTCCTTGTCCCCGTCGTTGTCGAGGTCGGCGAAGAGCGCGACGTTGATTCCCGGCAGGTCGACCGGGAAGCCGGCCTCGACGGTCGTGTCGCGGAAGGTGCCGTCGCCGTTGTTGCGAAAGAGGCGGGAGCCGGCGCCGTCGGCGAAGAAGAGGTCGTACCAGCCGTCGCCGTCGTAGTCGACGGCCGACACGCCGGCGGAGCCGTACTTGAGGATTCCGAACTTCTCCGGGTACCACTCCGCGGTGCTGAACAGCGGGTTGTGGCGGGCGACGAAGTCGAGGCCGACGCTCGCCGCCTCGTCCACGAAGCCGGCGCCGCCGCCGCTCACGGTCTTGCCGTCGAGCAGCCGCTGGCGGTCGATCTTCCAGCCGCCCTCGCCGGCGCTCATCCACATGCGGAAGCGGGCCTGGGTCTCGAAGACCTCGCCGGAGGCGCGGCGGCCGCGCAGCCAGAGGATCGAGCGGATGACGGCCCGGTCGTCATCCTGGATCTCCTCGACGTGGTCGAGCTTGAGCTTCGCCAGCTCGAGCTCTTCGATCGGGCCCAGCAGCCCTTCGATCTGACCGCGCAGCTCCGCCTTGAAGAAGGGCCGGCCGGGCTCGAGCTCCCAGGCGTAGACCCGGATGCCGTCGCGGTCCGACTCGAGTCGCTCTCTCCACAACCCGTCGTCGGGGCTCTCGTAGGCCTCGGCGAAGCAGGCGAGCGCGCGCTCGACGTCCAGGGCCTGGAGCGCGGCGCCGTACTCCTTGAGCACCGACATCGCGGCCTGGCCGACGGACGCCAGCCGCTCGGCCGAGGATTGCAGGCGCCCCACTTGCAGGCTGCCCACCAGCGCGAGCGCGGCGAGCGTCACCACGGGCGACGAGAGGAGTAGGAGTCTCTTCTTGGACTTGGACATTCGGTTACCCTTCCGTTGCGGTGCTGGGAATCGCCTCCGCGGCGATCCGGGATGTTGGTTCGGAGATGCGGGCGCGGCCCTCGGCGCTCAGGCGCTCGAGCTGCTCGCGATCGAGGGCTTGCCGGTGGCCGCTCGGCCACTCGACCTCGACCGCCTCGACCCGGGTCGCCTCGCCGAGCCCGAAGTGCAGCGTGTGCGAGGACTGCGAGGCGTAGCCGGAGCCGGCCTCGACCAGGCGGGTCATCGTGCGTCCGCCGGCGGTCAGCCGCACTCGTGCGCCGACCGCGTCGCGGTTGCTGCGGCTGCCCACCAGGTCGAGCGCCACCGAGCGGCCGGCGTCGGGCACGCGATTGAGCAGGATGGTCGGCGCGGCGGCGTTGTTGTTGATCGCCAGGTCGAGGCGGCCGTCGAGGTCGAGGTCGGCGATCGCCACGGCGCGGCCGTCGGGGAGCGCGTCCGCCCCGATGGCGCGGCCGACGTCGACGAAGCTGCCGTCGCCGCGGTTGGCGAAGAGGCAGTTGTTCTCGAATCCGTTCCAGGAGTTCTCGCCCACGAACTCCTGGCTGAAGAAGTCCCCCTGCTTGTATTGCTTGACGTGTGCGACCGCACCGCTCAGGAAGGGCAGTCACAAATCGGTGAACGGCGCGGCCGTGATCCAGCCGTTGGCGGCGTAGAGGTCGAGGTCGCGATCGTTGTCGAAGTCGAAGAACGCGACGCTCCAGCTCCAGCCGGCGAAGCTCGTCGGGCTGTCGTGGAGCTCGGTGAAGGTGCCGTCGCCCTCGTTGTGGAAGAGGCCGTTGCCCTCGCCGATCATCTGGCCGAGCTCGCGCCAGCGATCCCCCAGCAGCCGGTAGAGCTCGACGTACTCGCCGAAATCGAGCAGCGCCCAGCGCGTCCTCAAGACGTTGCGCATGTACTGGTGGATGGTCAGGTCCTCGCCGTACCAGCGCTGGTTCGAGTAGATGTTCGAGGTGTAGAGATCGATCCTGCCGTCGTCGTCGTAGTCGCCGAAAGCGAGCCCCATGCCGCCGCTGAAGTCGAGCACCCCGGCCTCGCGGGTGACGTCGGTGAAGGTGCCGTCGCCGGCGTTGCGGTAGAGGGTCTTGCGGCCGAAGTCGTTGGCCACCGCCAGGTCGGGCCAGCCGTCGCCGTCGACGTCGGCGGTGGCGACCGCCAGGCTCCAGCCGGTGTCGGCGGTGCCGCTGGCCGCGCTGACGTCGACGAACCGCCGGCCGGCGTCGTTGCGCAGCAGCCGGTTCGGCCCCCCGTTGGTGGCGTAGAAGGGGAGCCGCGGCACCGCCTCGAAGGCGTTGCCGTACACCCCCACGTAGAGGTCGAGGTAGCCGTCGCGGTCGAAGTCGAGCGCCGTCGCCGAGGTGGCGGGCGCCGCGAAGTCGAGGCCCAGCGCCGCCGAGCGCTCCGCGAACGTGCCGTCGCCCAGGTTCTCGTAGAAACGGCTCGGCGCGAGGTAGCGGGCGACGAAGAGGTCGCGGTCGCCGTCGTTGTCGTGGTCGAGGAAGATCGCCGAATGCGCCCGGTCGATGCCGTCGAGCCCGGCCTCGGCGGTGACCTCCGAGAAGCGCGGGGTGCCGTCCTCGGCGAGGCCTTCGTTGCGGTAGAGGCGGCAGCGCACCCCGTCGGCGAAGAACAGGTCCGGGCGCCCGTCGAGGTCGTAATCCGCGGCGCTCAATCCCCCGGAGGCGTGCTGGATGACGTCGAAGAGAAGCTCCGCGGCGTAGACCTCGCGGTCGAGATTCGGATCGCGGCGGTGCTCGAAGTCGATTCCCGCGAGCCGCGGATCGAGCTCGAAGAAGGCCCCCGTGCCGACCGTGCGGGTTCCGGAGACGAGCTCGTCGCCGGCGATCCGCCAGGTCCCCTCCTCGGCATCGGCCGGAGACTCGAGCCGCCAGCGGTAGAAGTGCCGGTCCTGGAGCCGCTGGCCGGCCTCGTCGAGGCCGTCGAGGACGAAGCGCACGGTCAGCGTGACCCGGCGGTCGAGCTCGACCTCCTCGATCAGATGGATCTTGCACTCGGTGCGCTCGACCGCGGACAGGGCCGCGAGGTATCCCCCGAGCTCCGCGAGCGCGTCGTCGCGGTCGAAATCGGCGTCGCCCCGGCGCTCGAGCTGCGAGATCTCGACGCCGGGCTGCCGGGAGGGCTCGGCCAGCACCAGTGCGCCGCGGCCCGAAGAGAAGTAGTCCGGAGCGTAGAAGGGCTCGAGCGCCCCGGTGCCGCCGGCCCGAGAGGCCTCCTCGAGCGCCTTGCAGTAGTCGCCGAGAAAGCCCTTGACCGAGCTGCCGGTGTTGTAGAAGCGGGCGTGCTCGGCGTCGCGGCGCGCCATGCCCTCGAGGCCGAGCGGCACCGCGACCGCGGCGCCGAGGACCGGCACCAGGAGCAGACGAGAGAAGCCTCGCCGCCAGAACCACCGTTTGCGTTTGCCGTTTCTCATCACGTTCTTCCTTATGCCCCCGCGGCGGCCAGGACCGGCGCCTTCTGGTCCAGGTCCTGCCGAGTCGTCCGCCGTCCGCGGAATCCGGCCGCTCGGCCGGTCACCGCCTCGGCGACCTGCATCGCCGAGACGATCACCGGGGTGATGCCGCCGCCCGGCTGGGTCCAGTGGCCGGTCAGGTAGAGGTCGTCGACCGGCCCGTGGATGCCGGGCCGGTCCTCGCCGAGCTGGTCCGGGGCCATTTCCCAGCCCAGCATCGCGCCGGCGAGATTCAGGGTGAAGCGATACGAGGTCAGCGCCGAGGCGCTCAGCTTGACCACGATCTTGTCGGCGACGCCGGGGATGACGCGCTCGAAGTGCGACACCACGTAGTCTTCGATCTGGGCCTTGTGCGCGGCCCAATCCTCGACCGCCGCGTAGTCCATCTCGAGGACCTTCTGCAGGATCACGATCTGGCCGCCGGGCGGCGCCATCGCGGGCTCGTAGAGGGTGGGGGAGAAGATCTTGCAGCGCAGGCCGTTGCGTCCGACGCGATCCGGGTCCCACGAGTTCCAGTAGTAGCCCTGGGCCTCGTCCAGAACCTCGTCGGACACGCCGCGCAGCCCGATGTGGGTCAGGAAGCAGGGAAAGCTGGGACGCATGCCGCGCACCGTCGCCAGCAGCTCGGCGCCGGCGTGCTCCTCGCCGACCAGCACCTCCAGGGTCTGCAGCAGGTCGGCGTTGGAGACCACGATCTGCGAGCGCACCGTGCGCGTCCCGCGCAGGGCGCCGCGGGTGGTCTCCATGCGGACGCCGCGGGCGGCCCCGTCCTCGATCAGGATCCGCTGGGCGCGGGTGCTCATCAGGATGTGCCCGCCGCGCTCCTCGAAGCGGGCCGCCAGGTCGTCGGCGAAGGCCTGCGAGCCCCCCACCGGGTAGTAGTTGCCGAGGAAGTAGGAGAGCCGCAGCATCGAGTCGAAGACGAACGAGGTGCGGCAGGGGGGCGAGCCCCAGTGCGGGCAGTCGGCGGTCAGCAGGAGCTTGAGCTTGGGATCGTCGAAGTGGCGGTCGAGCGCCTCGCGCAGGGTGAGATCGCGCAGCGGCGCGAAGCGCTCGGTCTGACGGCCGCGGAAGTAGCAGAGGAGGCCGTGCATGTAGGCCTCGCGCACGGCCTCGAAGAAGCGGTCGATGGCGGCGACCTGGTGCGGGAACTCGGCCTTGAGCTTGGCGAGGTAGGTCTCGAGGTCGGCGGGGACGGCGAAGCGGGAGCCGTCGGGAAAGTGGAAGGTGTCGACGGGGTCCATCTTGACCCAGCCGGTCTCGCTCCCGATCTCGCGCAGGAGCTGGCCGGTGATCGTCGACGGATTGCCGAGGAGGGGGTAGAAGTGGGTCGCCGCATCGAACGTGTAGCCGGCGCGGCGGAAGGTGCTGCAGTAGCCGCCCGCCATGTAGTGCTGCTCGATGAGCAGGACCCGCAGCCCGGCGCGCGCCATCAGGTTGGCGCAGATCAGGCCGCCGATGCCGGCGCCGATGACGATCGCGTCGTACGAATCGTCCGGCCCGGTCTTGCGCAGCCCTCTGAACGGTCGGCTCATGACTCCGCCGGCCGGTTGCGACCGTAGGTCTCGTGGGCCTCGACGAACTCGCCGCTGGCGATCGCCGCTCCCATCGAGATCTCGCCCGCCAGCAGTGCGGCGGCGGCGATCTCGGCCAGCTTGTGGGCCTTGCCCTTGCCCGAGCAGCCGAGCATCGCGAGGCACTCGCGGCTGGTCCCCAGACTGGTGCCGCCGCCGACGGTCGCGACCGACAGCGAAGGCAGCGAGACGCTGGCGTAGAGCTCGCCGTCGTCGGTGAGCTCGAAGTTGGTGATGCCGACCGACGAGTTGGCCACGTTGGCCACGTCCTGGCCGGTGGCGATGAACAGCGCGGTCAGGCCGTTGGCGTAGTGACCGTTGTAGCCCATGGCGTTGGCCTGCAGGTGGCCGAGGACGGTGTGGTGCCACATGTCGACCAGATCTTCGGGGGTGGTATGGAGATAGGCGGCGACCACCCGGCGCGGCAGCCGGGCGCCGGCGGTGACCTTCTTCCCCTTGCCGCCGGCGAAGAGTGCGCCGCTCGCCCGCTTCTCGGAGTTGTAGCCGCTGAAGATGTGGTAGCGGGTGGCCTCGGTGTGGCGGACGATCCACCGGCACGCCCGGTCCGTGGCCTTGACGATCATGTTCATGCCCTGGGCGTCGGCGGTGAAGAAGCAGAAATTGACGATGACCTCGCGGCCGATCGGATGACATTCGAGCCGCAGCAGCTTGCCGAAGCGGGTGGTCGACTCGGCCTCGACCCGAATCGCCGGGAAGTGCTCGGCGATGCCGCGCGCGAACTCGTGGGCGCTCTCGACGTCGTCGAAGGGAAAGACCGGGGAGATGCGGTTCTCGTCGACGAAGACCCGGGCGGTGGCGCCGCCCGATTTGGTGATCGCCACCATGCCGCGCTCGTAGGAGCGGACGAGCACCCCCTCGGTCGTCGCCAGGGGCACGAAGAAGGTGCCGCGCGCCTCCTCGCCGGCGACCAGAAGCGGTCCGGCGACCCCGAGCGGCATCTGGGCGGCGCCGATCGGATTCTCGATGTTGCCGCGCATCTCTTCGCTCGGGATCGCGAAGGCGCCGACCGTCGGCAGCTCGCAGCCGGTGGTCTCCTCGACCCAGAGCCTGCGTCGATCGACCTGATCCCGAGCGTAGCCCTGGTCCTTCATCCGCGGCACCAGCTCGATGGCGGTGCCCCGCCCGGAGCCGCCGGATCTCACCCGAAATGCCGTGTTGGCCATGATCTAGCCGGCCTCCTGCCAGAGCTCGACGACCAGCGAGCAGGCCTTGCCGTCGAGGCCGACGGAGTTGACGAGCCCGCGGGTCATCTCGAGCTCGCGGTTCTCCGGGCCCGCCTGGGCGAGGGGGAAGCCCTCTTCCAGCTCGGCGAGGCCGAGGATCCCGGGGAGCAGCCCGGAGCGGATCGCCTCGATCA
>JBFJMD010000072.1:0-9039 GCA_041634115.1 Thermoanaerobaculia bacterium
ACCTGAAGAACAAGAAGGTCAAGGACCTCGAGCTGCCCGAGGCGGTGTTCGGCTACCCCTACAAGGAGCACCTGATCCACACCGCGGTGCAGGCCTATCTGGCGGCGCAGCGCGCGGGGACCCACAAGACGAAGATCCGCTCCGAGGTCGCCGGCTCGGGCCGCAAGCCCTGGCGCCAGAAGGGCACCGGCCGCTCCCGCTCCGGCAGCGCGCGCTCGCCGCTGTGGCGCAGCGGCGGCGTCGTCCACGGGCCGCAGCCGCGCAGCTACCGCACCGGCCTCTCCGCCCGCGAGAAGCGCAACGCGCTCAAGTCGGCGCTGTCGCGCAAGCTCGAGGAGAAGGGCATCATCGTGGTCGACAGCTTCGAGCTCGACTCCCACCGCACGGCGGACTTCGCCAAGCGGCTCGCCAAGCTGGGAGTCGCCGGCAAGGCCCTGCTGGTGGACGACTACAACAACACCAACCTGGGGCTCGCCTCGCGCAACATCCCGACCCTCAAGGCGGTCGACGCCCACGGCGTCAACGTCTACGACGTGGTCGACCGCGAGCGGATCGTGCTCAGCGAGGAGGCCCTGGGCCGGCTGCTGGAGGTGCTCTCCAAATGAGATTGCAGGAAATCATCCGGCGGCCGCTCATCACCGAGAAGTCGACGCAGCTCAAGGACGACCGCGGCATCGTCGCCTTCGAGGTCGACGTGCGGGCCAACAAGATCCAGGTCAAGAAGGCGGTCGAGGCGAAGTTCAAGGTCAAGGTCGCCGAGGTGCGGGTGGCGAGCATGCACGGCAAGGTGCGCCGCCAGGGCCGTCACAGCGGCCGCCGTCCGGACTGGAAGAAGGCCTACGTGCGGCTGGCGGCGGGCGAGAAGCCGATCGAGTTCTTCGAGGGGGTCTAGGCCATGGGAATCAAAAAGTACAGGCCGACCAACTCCGCGAGCCGCTTCCAGACGGTCTCGACCTTCGAGGAGATCACCCGCAAGCGGCCCCAGAAGGGGCTGACCGAGGGGCTCAAGTACAAGGCGGGCCGAAACAACAAGGGGCGGATCACGGTCCGCTTCCGGGGCGGCCGCCACAAGCGGCGCTACCGGGTCGTCGACTTCAGGCGCGACAAGGCGGGCGTGCCGGGGCGGGTGACGGCGATCGAGTACGACCCCAACCGCTCGGCGCGGATCGCGCTGGTGGTCTACGCCGACGGCGAGAAGCGCTACATCCTCTGGCCGCAGGGGCTGGAGGCGGGGGCCGAGGTCGTGTCCGGCGAGGACGCGCCGATCAACGTCGGCAACGCCCTGCCGCTGCGCAAGATCCCGGTCGGCACGACGGTGCACAACGTCGAGCTGAAGATCGGCAAGGGGGGCCAGATGGTGCGCAGCGCCGGCGCCGGCGCCCAGCTGATGGCCAAGGAGGGGGCCGAGGCGCTGCTGAAGCTGCCCTCCGGCGAGGTGCGCAAGGTGCACGTCGACTGCGCCGCCACGATCGGCCAGGTAGGCAATCTCGACCACGAGAACGTCTCGCTCGGCAAGGCGGGGCGCAAGCGCTGGCGCGGAAGGCGTCCGCACAACCGGGGCGTGACGATGAACCCGGTGGACCACCCGATGGGCGGCGGCGAGGGCAAGAGCTCGGGCGGCCGCCACCCGTGCACCCCCTGGGGCGTGCCGACCAAGGGGTACAAGACGAGGAACAACAAGCGCACCGACCGGATGATCGTCCGGCGGCGGAAGCAGAAATAGCTCGGAAGGCTCAGAATCATGGCGAGATCTCTCAAGAAGGGCTACTTCATCGACGACCACCTGCTGCGCAAGGTGGAGACGATGATGTCCAGCGGCGACAAGCGGGTGATCAAGACCTGGTCGCGGCGCTCGACGATCATTCCCGACATGGTGGGGCTGACGATCGCCGTGCACAACGGCATGAAGTTCATCCCCGTCTACGTCACCGAGAACATGGTGGGTCACAAGCTCGGCGAGTTCGCGATGACCCGCACCTTCCGCGGCCACGGCGGCAAGAAGGTCGAGAAGATGGGGCGGCCGCGCTGAGCGGCCGTCGGGCGAAGGAGAGAGGAAACCGGAGATGCAGGTAACCGCGCGGCTTCGATACCTACAGGCCTCCCCGCAGAAGGTCCGGCTGGTGGCCGACCAGATTCGCGGCAAGGGGGTGCAGGAGGCGGCCAACTTCTTGCGCCTGAGCAAGAAAGCGGCCGCCCGTGCGGTCGAGAAGCTGTTGAAGTCGGCGATCGCCAACGCCGAGCAGAAGGACGAGAAGATCGACGTCGACCGGCTGTTCGTGAGCGAGATCTTCGTCGACGGCGGGCCGACGCTCAAGCGCATCCGGCCGCAGCCGATGGGGCGGGCGTTCCGCATCCTGAAGCGGCAGAGCCACGTCACGTTGAAGCTCGACACCCGAAAGACCGAAGCGGAATCGTAAGGAGAGACTGGTGGGTCAGAAAACGCATCCCTATGGGTTCCGGCTGGTCTACAACAAGTCGTGGCACTCGCGCTGGTTCGCGGGCCACGACTACGCCAAGCTGTTGCACGAAGACCTTGAGCTGCGGACCATGCTCAAGCGGCGGCTCTCGCACGCCGGCGTCAGCGAGATCGACATCGAGCGCGCCGCCGACAAGCTGCGGGTGTCGATCTACACCTCGCGGCCGGGCATCATCATCGGCCGCAAGGGCGCCGAGGTGGACAAGCTGCGCGACGACCTGATGAAGAAGATGGGCCGGCCGGTGCACATCAACATCCAGGAGATCCAGCGGCCCGAGCTGGAGGCGCAGCTCGTGGCGGAGTCGATCGCGGGTCAGCTGCAGCGCCGCGTGGCCTTCCGCCGCGCGATGAAGAAATCGATGGAGTCGGCCTTCCGCTTCGGCGCCAAGGGCTTCAAGGTGATGGTCTCGGGCCGCCTCGGCGGCTCCGAGATCGCGCGCTCGGAGTGGTACCAGGACGGCCGGCTGCCGCTGCACACGCTCAAGGCCGACATCGACTTCGGCTTCGCCGAGTCGCGGACGACCTACGGCGTGATCGGCTGCAAAGTGTGGATCTACAAGGGCGACCTGCTGCGCGAGAAGCGCCGCAGTGCGGCGGTCTGAGGCGGCGAGGAGTCGACGACCATGTTGATGCCGAAGAAGGTCAAGTACAGAAAGCGGCAGCGCGGCCGCCGCGCCGGGCGCGCCAAGGGCGGCGACACGATCGCCTTCGGCGACTACGGCCTGCAGGCGCTCGAGGCCGGCTGGGTGACCGCCCGCCAGATCGAGGCCGCCCGCATCGCCATCACTCGCGGCGTCAAGCGCGGCGGCAAGATCTGGATCCGGGTCTTCCCGGACAAGCCGATCACCAAGAAGCCGCTCGAGACCCGTATGGGCAAGGGCAAGGGCAACCCGGAGGAGTGGGTGGCGGTGGTCAAGCCGGGCCGGGTGCTCTTCGAGCTCGAGGGCGTCACCCCCGAGGTGGCGCGGGACGCGATGCGGCTGGCGACCTACAAGTTCGGCATCAAGACGCGCTACATCTCGCGCGAGATGGAGCTCGCCTGAGGGGTCCGCGATGAAAGCATCCGATTTCAGGGAACAGACGGTCGAGGAGCTCAAGGAGAAGGAGCTCGAGCTGGCGGAGCAGCTCTTCGCGCTTCGCCTGCAGAAGGTGACGGGACAGCTCGAGAGCCCGGCCAAGATCTCCGCGGTGCGCAAGGACCTCGCGCGGGTGTTGACGGTGCTGCGCGAGAAGCGCGGCCCCGCCCGCGCGGCGCGGAGCGCCGAGAAGGCCTAGAAGGGAAGATCGCACGATGTCGGAAAACACAGCGGTCGCCGAGCGCGGTCCCCGCCAGGTCAAGGTCGGGACCGTGATCAGCGACAAGATGGACAAGACGGTGGTGGTGGCGGTGGAGAAGACCGTGACCCACCATCTCTACAAGCGGTTCCTCAAGAGGACCTCGAAGTTCTACGCCCACGACGACGCCAACGAGTGCCGCGTCGGCGACCGCGTCGAGATCGACTCGTGCCGGCCGCTGTCGAAGCTCAAGCGCTGGCGGGTCAAGCGGATCCTGCAGCGCGCCGAGGGGAGCTGAGGCGATGATCCAGATGGGAACGGTCCTCGACGTGGCGGACAACTCCGGCGCCCGCAAGATCGCCTGCATTCACCTGCGCGGCGGCTCGGCGGGCGACGCCGGCGGACTCGGCGACGTGATCACCGCCTCGGTCAAGGAGGCGGCGCCCGAGGGCGCGATCAAGAAGGGCCAGGTCGTGCGGGCGGTGATCGTGCGCACCCGCCGCGCCCACCGGCGGCGTGACGGCAGCTACATCCGCTTCGACACCAACTCGGCGGTTCTCGTCAACGAGGCCGGCGAGCCGGTGGGGACCCGCGTCTTCGGGCCGGTGGCGCGGGAGCTGCGCGAGAAGCGATTCATGAAGATCATCTCGCTGGCGCCGGAGGTCATCTGAGGCCGGGCGCCCGGAGAAGCGAGCGATGCCGAAACTGAAGATCAAGAAGAACGACGAGGTGGTGGTGGTCCACGGTCGGGACCGCGGGGCCAAGGGCAAGGTGCTGCGGGTGCTGCCCGGGGATGCGACGGCGATCGTCGAGCGGATCAACATGATCAAGCGCCACACCCGACCCAACCCCGGCAAGCAGATCCAGGGTGGGATCCTGGAGCGCGAGGCGCCGATCCGGCTGTCGAACCTGAAGCTCGTCTGCCCGGAGTGCGGCAAGCCGACGCGCACCGGCCGCAAGCGGCTCGAGGACGGCAGCGGCGTGCGCGTGTGCAAGCTCTGCGGCGCGACCTTCAGCTAGGCGCGAGGACGGTTCGAGATGGCGAAGACGAAAAAGACCGCGAAAAAGCCGGCGCCGGCGGGCTATGCGCCGCGCCTCAAGGTGCGCTACCGCGAGGAGGTGGTGCCGAGCCTGCAGAAGGAGTTCGGCATCGACAACGTGATGGCGGTGCCGCGGATCGAGAAGGTCGTGCTGAACATCGGCCTCGGCGAGGCGACCCAGAACATCAAGCTGCTCGACGAGGCCGTCGAGGAGCTGGCCCAGATCGCCGGCCAGCGGCCGACGATCACCCGGGCCCGCAAGTCGATCGCCGCCTTCAAGTTGCGCGAGGGCATGCCCATCGGCTGCCGGGTCACCCTGCGCGGCAACCGGATGTGGGACTTCCTCGACCGGCTGATCGCCGCCGCGCTGCCGCGGGTGCGCGACTTCCAGGGGATCCCCGACGGCAGCTTCGACGGCCGCGGAAACTTCACGATGGGCGTCCAGGACCATCTGATCTTCCCGGACCTGGACTACAACAAGGTCGACCGCAACAAGGGCCTGAACGTGACCATCGTGACCTCGGCGGAGAACAACGAGCGGGCCTACTACCTGCTGCGCGAGCTGGGGATGCCCTTCAAGCGGGCGCGGGCCGCCGGCTAGGGACCGCGAGAGACGACTCGGAGACGGAAGGAGAAGAGAAGTGGCGACCGCCGCCAAGATTGCCAAGACCAAGAAGAGGCCGAAGTTCGGCGTCCGCAGCCGCAACCGCTGCCGCCGCTGCGGCCGGCCGCGCGGCTACATGCGCAAGTTCGCGCTGTGCCGCATCTGTTTCAGGAACCTGGCGCTCCAGGGATACCTTCCCGGAGTGATCAAGGCGAGCTGGTAGGAGACCGATCGAACTGCCCCGCGGCCGCGCGCCCCGGGGTAAGCGAAGGAGCCGACAATGAGCATGACCGACCCGATCGCGGACCTTCTGAGCCGGATCCGCAACAGCCACCTGGCCAAGCACGACCGGCTGGACGCTCCGGCGTCGAACCTGAAGGTCGCGATCTGCAGGATTCTGAAGCAGGAGGGGTTCATCAACGATTTCGAGCTCCTCGACGAGGACTCGGTGCGGCGCAAGATCCGCATCTACCTGCGCTACACGCCGCAGGGGGAGCCGGCGATCCGCCGCGTGCGGCGGGTGAGCTCGCCGGGGCGCCGCGTCTACCGCAAGGCCGACCAGCTCCGTCCGGTGCTGAACGGCCTCGGGGTGGGCATCGTCTCGACCTCGAAGGGGCTGCTGACCGACAAGGAGGCCCGCGAGGCCCGGGTCGGCGGCGAGCTCCTCTGCGAGATGTGGTAGGGAGGCCGCGATGTCGAGAGTCGGAAAGCAGCCGATCCCGGTCCCCGGGGGCACCAAGGTCTCCCTCGAGGACGGCTACTTCGTGGCCGAGGGCCCCAAGGGCCGGGTCTCGGAGAAGCTGCTGGAGGGGATCCCGGTGGAGATCGCCGAGGGCCAGGTGACGGTCAAGCGCGCCGGCAACAGCGGCGAGATGCGCTCCAAGCACGGGCTCGTGCGGGCGCTGCTGGCGAACGCGGTGGTGGGGGTCTCGCGGGGCTTCACCAAGGAGCTGGAGCTGACCGGGGTCGGCTACCGGGCCGAGGTGCAGGGGCGCGAGCTGCGCCTCTCGCTCGGCTTCTCGCACCCGGTGGTCTACCCGATCCCGAAGGGCATCGAGGTGGAGGTGGACAAAGCCAACAAGGTCACCGTGCGGGGCGCCGATCGCCAGCTCGTGGGGCAGGTGGCGGCCGAGATCCGCGATCTCCGCAAGCCGGACCCCTACAAGGCGAAGGGCTTCAAGTACGTCGGCGAGGTGCTGCGCCGCAAGGTCGGAAAGGCCGGCGCCAAGTAGGCCGGGCGAGGAAGCGATGAACAGAGCGCAACAGAAGAGAGATCGCCGTCACCGGGCCCACCGGCGGGTGCGGAGCCGGATCGCGGGCACCAGCGAGCGCCCGCGGCTGGCGGTGTTCAAGAGCCTGAAGTACGTCTACGCGCAGCTCATCGACGACGACGCGGGCCGCACGCTGGCCCAGGCCAGCTCGATCGAGCCCGGGATCCGCAAGAAGGTCGAGGGCGGCTTCAAGTCGAAGAGCGCGGCGCGCGCCGTGGGCGAGACTATCGCCGAGCGCGCGAAAGAGAAGGGCGTGGTCAAGGCGGTCTTCGACCGCGGCGGCTACATCTATCACGGCAAGGTCCGCGAGGTCGCCGAAGGGGCGCGCTCGAAGGGTCTGGAGTTCTGAGGAGCAGAGTCTTGGCCAGAAACTACGCCAGCGACAGCGAGTTCTTCGAGCAGGTCATCCACATCAACCGGGTGACGAAGGTCGTCAAGGGCGGCAAGAACTTCTCTTTCTCCGCCCTCGTCGTCATCGGCGACGGCAACGGCAAGGTCGGCTACGGCGCCGGCAAGGCGAAAGAGGTGCCGAGCGCCATCCGCAAGGGCATCGAGAGCGCCAAGAAGAGCCTGCTCGACGTGCCGCTCGAGGGGACCTCGATCCCGCACGAGAGCCTCGGCGTCTTCGGCTCGGCGCGGGTGCTGCTCAAGCCGGCCTCGGAGGGCACCGGGGTCATCGCCGGCGGCGCCGTGCGCGCCGTGGTGGAGAGCGCCGGCATCCAGGACATCCTGACCAAGTCGCTGGGCTCGAAGAACCCGCAGAACGTGGTCAAGGCGACGATGGTGGCGCTGTCGACGCTGCGGCGGGCCAAGGAAGTGCGCCGGGAGCGCGGGCTGGCGGCGGAGCCGGCCGAGAGCCCGGCCGAGGGTTGATCGGGGCACGAGGACGGAGAGTCGGGGTCATGGCGAAGAAAGCGAAGAAGATCAGTATCCGGCAGGTGCGGAGCCCGATCGGGTACCCGCGCTCCCAGCGCCAGGTGCTGCGCGGCCTCGGCCTGCGCCGCATCCGGCACGTCGTCGAGCGTCCCGACACCGCGGCGGTGAGAGGCATGGTCGCGAAGATTCCGCATCTGGTCGAGATCGTCGAGAAGACCACCGAGGGTTGATCATGAAGCTGCACGAACTTTCGCCCGCCAAGGGCAGCAAGCGGTCGCGCAAGCGCGTCGGCCGCGGGCCCGGCTCGGGCCGCGGCAAGACCGCGGGCCGCGGCCACAAGGGCCAGAAGTCGAGGTCCGGCCACAGCCGGAGACCCGGGTTCGAGGGCGGCCAGATGCCGCTCATCCGCCGGGTGCCGAAGCGCGGGTTCACCAACATCTTCCGCAAGGAGTACGCGGTGGTGAACCTGGCGCGGCTGGCGGAGCTCGACGGCGAGGTCACCCCCGAGGTGCTGGTCGAGAAGGGGATAGCGCGCGCCGGCCTGCCGGTCAAGATCCTCGCCAACGGCGACCTCGACAAGAAGCTCACCGTCTCCGCCCACAAGTTCAGCAAGGCCGCGCGGGCCAAGATCGAGGCCGCCGGCGGCCGCTGCGAGGTCCTCGGTTCGTGATCGACAGCTTCCGCAACATCTTCGCGATCCCCGATCTGCGCAGGCGGATGATCTTCACGTTTGCGCTGCTCGCGGTCTACCGGATCGGCTGCAACGTGCCGACGCCGGGCATCGACCCCGCGGCGCTGCTGGAGTTCATGACCGTGGTCGAGGGCACCCTGCTGGGGATGGTCAACACCTTCACCGGCGGCAGCCTGAGCCGGGTGGCGGTGTTCGCCCTCGGCATCATGCCCTACATCACGGCGTCGATCGTGCTGCAGCTGCTGACCGTGGTGTGGCCCTACCTCGAGAAGCTCTCCAAGGAGGGCGAGCTCGGGCGGCGCAAGATCACCCAGTACACGCGCTACGGCACGATGCTCATCTCGATCATCCAGTCCACCGGCATCGCGGTCTGGATCGAGCGCGTGACGACGCCTGGGGGCGGTTCGCTGGTGCCGAGCCCGGGCTGGGGCTTCCGGATCATGACGGTGCTGACGCTCACCACCGGCTGCGCCTTCGTCATGTGGCTGGGCGAGCAGATCACCGAGCGCGGCATCGGCAACGGCATCTCCCTGATCATCTTCGCCGGCATCATCGTCGGCCTGCCGGGGGCGATCTTCGACACCCTGCAGAACATGCAGAGCGGCCGCATGTCGATCCTGACGATCCTCGTGCTGTGCCTGTTCATGGTGGCGGTGGTGGCGTTCATCGTCTACATGGAGCGCGCCCAGCGGCGGATCCCGATCCAGTACGCCAAGCGGGTCGTGGGCCGCAAGATCTACGGCGGCCAGAACACCTACCTGCCGCTGCGGGTCAACACCGGCGGCGTCATCCCGGTCATCTTCGCC
>JBFJMD010000073.1:0-9035 GCA_041634115.1 Thermoanaerobaculia bacterium
CTCGGCGTCGCTGACGAAGCCGATCCAGGCGGGCATGCCGACGTCGCGCGCGGCCTCGAGCGCCACCCGCGCCTCCCAGACCTTGTTGAAGGTCTCGAAGAGGATCAGGTCGGCGCCGGCGTCCCGGTAGATCTCGACCATCTCCCGGTACTCGCGCCGCATCGCGTCCTCGTCCGGGGTCAGGTCGGGTCGGAAGCACCACTCGAGGGTGGTCATCGAGCCCGCGATCGACACGTCGTCGCGGCCGGCGGCCTTGCGCGCCTCGTCGGCGAGCCGCACCGCGTGGGTGATCAGCTCGGCGGCCAGCCCATCCAGCTCGACCGCCCCGACCGCCCGCATGTGCTCCTCGTCGTTGAAGTGGTTGCGGAAGCTGCGCTGGCTGAGCTGGAAGGTGTTCGTGGTCACGACGTCGGCGCCGGCGGCGACGTAGTCGGCGCTGATCGCCCGCACCAGGCTCGGGTCGTCCTGGATCTGGTGGCTCGCCCAGTTGCTGCCGCGGCGCAGGATCTCGGTCCCGATGCCGCCGTCGAGGACGATCGTGCGGCCGGTCGCGAAGGCCTCGCGGCGAGCCTCGTTGGCTGGGCTCGTCCTGCTCGTGGTGCTCACCATCATCGCTCCTTTCAGCTCGCCACCGCGGCGGCGACGGCGCGGATGTGGTCGGGGGTCGTCCCGCAGCAGCCGCCGACGACGCGGGCGCCGGCGTCGGCCCAGCTCGCCGCGTGCTCGGCGTACTCCTCGGGCGAGGTCTCTTCCCAGCCGACGAAGCGGGGGTAGAAGTCCATCTTCCAGCTCGGCGGCGCGTAGCGCCCGAGCAGCGCGTAGGCGCCCACCGGCCCCTCCGCCGCGGCGACGAGCGCCTTCACCGCTCCGCCGACCTGCTCCGGCGGCGCGCAGTTGACCAGCAGCGCCCCGGCGCCCAGCGCCGCGAGCCCGGCGGCACCGGCCAGCGGCTCGCCGCCCAGGGTCTCGCCGCGGCCGTTCGGGGCCAGGCTCACCCAAACCGGCAGCCCCGTCGCCCGCGCCGCCGCCAGCGCGGCGCGCGCCTCCACCAGGGTGTTCATGGTCTCGAGCAGCAGGAAGTCGACGCCGGCCGCCGCGAGGCTGCGGGCGGTCTCGGCGTGCTCGCTCTCGGCCTTCGCCGGGTCCGGCGCCTGGTCGCTGCGATAGGGATGGTTGAGCGGCGAGATCGACCCGGCGACGGCCACATGGCGCTCCGCGCCCGCCGCTTTGCGGGCCTCGAGCGCGCAGTCGACGGCCAGCCGGTGCAGCTCGGCGGCGCGATGCTCGAGCCCGGGCGCGCCGATCGCCCGCATGTGCTCGAGGTCGTGGAAGAAGTTGAGGAAGGTGTGGCGCGCGATCTGGAAGGTGTTCGCGGTCATCACCTCGGCCCCCGCGTCGATGTAGTCGCGGTGGATCTCCCGCAGGACCTCGGGCGAGGCCTCGATGCCGTTGCGCACCCAGCGGCCGGTGCGCTTCAGCACCTCGGTGCCGACGCCGCCGTCGAGGACGACGACCTTGCCGTCGTCGAGCTTCTCCTTCACCGCGGAATAGCCCATGTCGATTCTCCCTGGAGGTCGTGCGATCGCGTCGAATCCCTGAGGAGGAGTTAGCTTACCGGAAGAATCCAGATTTTGGACCGGTGTTTCAGATTGTGGAACCAGATTCGTGCGGCTAGAGTATGCGCGTGTCCCTGGAGAGCGCGGCCGCCGGTCCCGGCGACGATCTGATCGACGAGGCGTGCGAGTTCCTGCGCGGCCGGGTGCGGCGCACCCCGCTGGAGGACTCGCCGGCGCTCGCCGAGGTGCTGGGGGTGCCGGTGCGGCTCAAGCTCGAGCACCTCCAGGAGACCGGCTCCTTCAAGCTGCGCGGGGCGCTCTTCCGCATGTCGCGCCTCGACGCCGGCGAGCGCCGCGCCGGGGTCGCCGCCTGCTCGGCGGGCAACCACGGCATGGCGGTGGCGCGCGCCGCCCGGGACCTCGGGGTGGCGGCGACGGTCTACGTCCCCTCGACGGTCGACGGGTCGAAGCGCCGCGGCATCGCCGAGCTCGGCGCCCGCGTGGTCGAGTCGCCGTTTCCCGGCTACGACGACACCCAGTCGTGGGCGCTCGAGCGGGTCGCCGCCTCCGGCGCCGCCTGGATCTCCGCCTTCGACGACCCGGCGGTGATGGCCGCCAACGGCGGCTCCCTCGCCGCCGAGGTGCTCGAGGACGACCCCGAGGCCGGCGTCTTCGTGATGCCGGTCGGCGGCGGCGGGCTCGCCGCCGGCTTCGCCCGCCAGCTCGAGCGGCGCCGGCCCGGAGCGCGCCTCGTCGCCTGTCAGCACGCCGGCTCGCCGGGGCTCGCCCGCTCGCTCGAGCGGGGCGAGGCGGTGACCCGGCTGCCGGCGATCGAGACCGCCGCCGGCGGCGTCGAGGGCGGCATCGGCGCCGCCTGCTTCGAGGTGCTGCGCGACCGCGTCCACCGGGTGGCGCTGGTCGACGAAGACCAGATCCTGGCCGCCGTGGCCTGGACGCTCGACCGCCACCGCTACCTGATCGAGCCCTCCGCCGCGGTCGCCGTCGCCGCCTGCCTGGAGGGCGCCGTGGGGGCGCTCGACGCCCCGGCGGTCGTGGTGCTCACCGGGCGCAACGTCGCGGTGGCGACCCTCGCGGGTATCCTCGGCCGATGAAGCGGGTCGATCTCGACGCCATCCGGCGCCACTTCGACGACGTCGAGGCGATCGAGGAGATGCGCGCCGCGCTCGTCGCCCAGGCGCGCGGCGAGTGCGACACGCCGATGCCGATGCACCTCGGGATCGCGGAAGAGAGGGCCGAGGTGCACGTCAAGTCGAGCTACCGGCGGGGGGGCGACTACTTCGCGGTCAAGGTGGCGGGCGGCTTTCCGCGAAATCCGGAGCGCGGCCTGCCGGTGGGGGACGGACTGATCGCGCTGTTCTCGGCCGCGACCGGCGAGCCGCTGGCGCTGCTCCTCGACCGCGGCTTCCTGACCGACGCGCGCACCGCGGCGGTGGCGGCGTTGATGGCGCGGGAGCTGGGACGCCGCGACCGGACGCTGGGCATCCTCGGCACGGGCGTCCAGGCGCGGCTCCAGGCGCGCTTCCACGCGGCGGTGCTCGACCTCGAGGAGATCCGGGTCTGGGGGCGCGACCCCCAGCGGGTCGCCGCCTGTCTCGAGGACCTGGCCCGGATCGTCCCGCGGGCGAGGCTCGGGGCGGCGGGCTCGCCGGCCGAGCTGGCGGGCTGGACGCGGCTGCTGGTCACGGTCACCGCCTCGCGCCGGCCGCTGGTCGCCGCCGGCGACGTGGCGCCGGGGACGCACGTCTCGGCGGTCGGCTCCGACACGCCGGGAAAGCAGGAGCTGGAGCCGGCGCTGCTCGAGCGCGCCGAGCTGCTGCTCGTCGACTCGCGCGCGCAGTGCGAGCGGCTGGGGGAGCTGCAGCACGCGCCGGCGCTCGCCGCGCGGGCGGTCGAGGCCGGCGCCTGGCTCGAGTCGCCCCGAAAGCCCGCGGCCGACGCGGTCACGGTCTGCGACTTCACCGGTCTCGGCGTCGAGGATCTGTTCGTTGCCCGCTACGTCTACGAGAAGCTGGCGGACGAAAGCGGCGCCTCGCCGCCGCGGAGGGAAGCGGAATGAAGATTGAAGTCTTCGAGATGGAGCGGATGCAGTCCACCTGGGAGAACGTGGTCGACTTCGACCTGAGCGAGAGCGGTGTCCGCCCGGTGACGCTGCGCGAGCTGGTGGCGATGGGCTTCGACCTCGAGGCCGCCCTCGACACGCCGCTCGGCTACAGCCAGTCGAACGGCACGCCGGAGCTCAAGGCGGCCCTGGCCGAGCTCTACCCCGGCTCGCGCGAGGAGAGCTTCGAGGTCACCAACGGCACCTCGGAGGCGAACTACCTGCTGGCGCTCTCGCTGATCCGGGAGGGGGACGAGTTCGCGCTGGAGATTCCCAACTACATGCAGCTCTGGGGCGTCCCGCGCAGCCTGGGCGCCCGGGTGAACCGCTTCCGGCTGCGCCCCGAGGCGGACTGGGAGCCCGACTGGGAGGAGTTCGAGCGCGCGGTCAACCCGCGCACCCGGATGGTCTACGTCTCGAACCCCAACAACCCGACCGGCGCGGTGCTCTCCGAGGCGGCGATGCGGCGGATCGTCGAGCGCTGCGACGAGATGGACGCCTGGCTGCTGGCCGACGAGGTCTACCTGGGCGCCGAGTTGGACGGTCGGCGCACCCCGAGCTTCTGGGGCATGAGCGACCGGGTGGTGGTGACCAGCGGGCTCTCCAAGGCGTACGGCATCCCGGGGGTGCGGATCGGCTGGATCGTCGGTCCTCCGGACCTGGTCGCGGACTGCTGGAGCCAGCACGACTCGATCACGATCTGTCCCAACAAGCTCTCGGACGCGATCGCCCGGGTCGCGGTGGACCGGGACAATCGGGAGCGCCTCTACGCCCGCGGCCGGCGGCTGCTCGTCGAGAACCTGGAGGCCTTCGACGGCTGGCTCGAGGGCCTGGGCGGCGGCTTCTCGTTCCGGCCGCCGCGGGCGGGGGCGATCGCCTTCGTGCGCTACGAGGGCGGGGTGCCGAGCGTCGAGCTGGCGGAGCGCGTCCGCACCGCGCAGAGCACGCTGGTGGTGCCCGGCGCCCACTTCGGGATGGAGGGCTACCTGCGGATCTGGCTGGGGGGCGCGCCCGACTACCAGCGCGAGGGGCTGGAGCGGATCGGCAGGGTCCTGCGCGAGCTCGACTAGTCCGCGCCCGGCCCCTTGACCACCCGGCCGCCGAGCATCACCCAGGTCACCCGCTCCAGCTCGCCGATGTCCTCGAGCGGGTCGCCGGCGACCGCCACCAGGTCGGCGAGCTTGCCGGCCTCGACGGTGCCGATCCGGTCGTCCCAGCCGAGCAGCTCGGCGCCCACCCGGGTGCCGGCCTGAATCGCCTCCATCGGCGTCATCCCGAACTCCAGGAACGAGGCGAACTCGCGCGCCGGGAGGCGCGGGTCGAAGCCGCCGAAGTCGCTGCCGAGGGCGATCTTGACTCCCGCCCGGTGGGCCTCGGCCATGCGGCGCAGGTGCTGCTCGCGCGACTTGCGGGTCAGCTCGATCATCTTGTCCAGGGCGCCGCTCGGCGAGCCCTTCTCCAGGTAGTAGTCGCCGATGTAGATCGTCGGCACCAGGAAGGTGCCGCGCTCGGCCATCAGCCGGATGCCCTCGTCGTCGATGAAGGTGCCGTGCTCGATCGAGCGCACCCCGGCCTCGACCGCCCGGCGGACGCCCTCGGCCGCGTGCGCGTGCGCCATCACCGGCACCCCGTGGCGCCCGGCCTCGTCGACCGCCGCCGCCAGCTCCTCGTCGCTGAAGTGGACGTCCGCCGGGTCGTCCCCGGCCGACATGAAGGCCCCGGTCACCAGCAGCTTGATCCAGTCGCTGCCGAACTTGATCTCGCGCCGGATCGCCTTGCGGATCTCGCCGACGCCGTCCACCACCAGCCCGTCGGCGATGACCCGCTGCTCGGGAGCGATGAAGTTGATGTCGCCGCCGCCGCCGGTCACCGACAGGTAGTGGCCGGCGCCGGTGATCCGCGGCCCGAAGAACAGCCCCTCGTCGATCGCCCGCCGCACCTCGAGGTGGGCGAAGTAGACGTCGGCGTCGCCGGCGATGCGCAGCGTGGTCCAGCCCGCGAGCAGGTTGCGCTGCACGGCCTTGAGCCCCTTGAGCGCCTTGCGGGCGGAGGACTCCTCGAGGTGGGCGATCTGGTAGTTGTCCTCCTCGTCGATCAGCGGATGGGAGTGGACGTCGATCAGGCCCGGCAGCACCGTCGCCCGGCCCAGGTCGACGATCGTGGCGTCCGGCGGCACGATCGAGCGGTCGCCGACGGCGACGATCTTCTCGCCCTCGACGAGGATGGCGGCGTCGGGGATCGGCTCGCCGCGAACGCCGTCGATCAGCCGCCCGCAGAGGATCGCGGTGCGGCCGGCCGGGTCGGCCGCCGCCACGTCGCCGGCGACCGCGACGGCCGCGGCGATCGCCCCCGCCGCCACCAGTGCGGCGGTCGCCCGAGTCGGCAGCCCGATGTTCCTCATGCCCCGCGTGGCCTCCGGCGGTGACTCTACTCGCTTCCACCCCCGTTTCCCAGGCGAGAGACGCTGTTATACTCTTAGAAACGCGAAAGCGGCGGCCCGCCGCCGAGGCCGGCCCGGAGCCCGGCAGCAAGTCGGGCAAGGGGGGAGGGCGGCGGCCGCAAGCTCCGCCACACCGGGGTCACTTCGCGAGGAGAGTCGGAAACCGAGTAGACTTCTCGCACTGCGCCCGTCCGGGCCCCGCCATCATGATCGGATCGAGCCTCGGCCACTATCGCATCCTCCGCAAGCTCGGCAGCGGCGGCATGGCGGAAGTCTTCGCCGCCGAGGACACCAAGCTCAAGCGGGTCGTCGCGCTCAAGATCCTGCCTCCGGAGATGGCCAACGACGCCGAGCGGCGCGGCCGCTTCGAGCGCGAGGCGAAGGCGATCGCCGCCCTCGACCACCCCAACATCGTCACGGTGTTCTCGGTGGAGGAGATCGAAGGCGTCCACTTCATCACCATGCAGCTCGTCGAGGGCAAGACCCTGGCGGAGCTGATCCCCAAGCAGGGCATTCCCCAGAAGAGGTTCTTCGAGCTGGCGATACCCATCGCCGACGCGGTCAGCGCCGCGCATCAGCGCGGAGTGACCCACCGCGACCTCAAGCCCCGCAACATCATGGTGAGCTCGGACGGCCGGGTGCGGATCCTCGATTTCGGTCTCGCGAAACAGGTCGAGCAGGCGCCGACCGAGGACACCGACGAGCTGCCGACGGACGAGTTGAGCGGGGTCGGCAAGATCATGGGCACCGTCGCCTACATGTCGCCCGAGCAGGTGCAGGGCAAGCCCCTCGACCACCGGACGGACATCTTCTCGCTGGGGGTGATCCTCTACGAGATGGTGACCGGCCACCGCCCGTTCAAGGGGGACACCTCGGCGGCGCTCATCACCTCGATTCTGAGAGACACGCCGCACTCGGTCTCGGACCTCAAAGCCGGCGTGCCGCGCCAGCTCGGGCGGATCATCCGGCACTGCCTGGAGGACGACCCGCAACGGCGGTTCCAGACGGCGGCCGACGTGCGCAACGAGCTGGCCGAGCTGCAGAAAGAGATCGAATCGGGCGAGCTGCTGGCCAGCGAGGTCGCGACGCCGGGCCAGCGAGCCCCCCGCCGCCCCGCTCGCACCGTCGCCCTGGTCGGTGCCGGAGCGCTGGCGATCGCCGTCGCCGTGCTGGGGCTCGCGGATCGCTTCTGGCCCGGGCGCACCGGGCCGGGGACGGACCTGGATCGCAAGAGGATCGTGGTCCTGCCGCTCGAGAACCTCGGCCCCGGCGAGCAGGAGTACTTCGCGGACGGGATCACCGACGAGATCACGAGCCGCCTCGCCTCGGTGGCCGGGCTCGGAGTCATCTCGCGCACGAGCGCGATGCAGTACAAGAATCAGCGGCCGTCGATCAAGCAGATCGGCAGCGAGCTCGGCGTCGACTACGCCCTCGAGGGCTCGGTGCGCTGGGCGGGCGGCGGCGAGGCGCCGCGAGTCACCATCACGCCGCGGCTGGTGAGGGTCTCGGACGACACCCAGATGTGGAGCCAGGTCTATCAGCGGCCGCTGGACGACATCTTCGAGATCCAGTCGGAGATCGCCAGGAACGTGGTCTCCCAGCTGGGGACGACGCTGCTCGAGCCGGAGCGCGAGGGGGTCGAGTCCAAGCCCACCGCGAGCCTGCCCGCCTACCAGGCCTATCTGCGGGGACTCTACTTCCGCCAGCGGCCCGAGTACACGCTCGCCCACTGGCAGGAGGCGGTGAACAACTTCCGCACGGCGGTCGACCTGGACCCGGGGTTCGTGGCGGCATGGGCCGAGCTCGCAAACTCCCACGCGCTGATCTACTTCTTGCAGATGGACACCTCGGACGAGCGCAAGGCGCAGGCCAAGGCGGCCGCCGAGCGCGCCGTCGAGCTGGCGCCGACCGACCCGGCGGCCCGGGTCGCGCTCGGCTACTACTACTACGGCGTCGAGAGCGACTACGAACGGGCGCTGGAGAACTACGCTCTCGCGGAAGAGGCGCTGCCGGGAGATCCGCGGGTGCTGGAGTCGACGGCCTACGTCGAGCGCCGCCGGGGCGACTGGCCGTCGGCGCTCTCCCATCTGGAGGCCGCGCTGGAGCGCAATCCGCGCGACGCCACCCTCGTCGCGGAGCTGGGGGAGACCTACGCCTTCCTGCGCCGCTACCCCGAGGCGGTGCGCACCTACGACCAGGCGATCGCGCTGGCGCCGGACGTCGCCTGGCCGTACATCGCCAAGGCCTGGAGCTACTGGCTGTGGAAGGGGAGGGACGGCCTGGCCGAGGCCGGGGAGGTGATCGACCAGATCCCCGAGCCGTCCGATCCGATGGCGGTCTGGGTGCGGTTCTGGCAGGAGGTCTACGAGGGCCGGCATGAGCAGGCGCTGACCGTGCTCGACGCGGTGCCGCAAGAGGTCATCGAGTCCTGGCACTCGATCCGGCCGAAGGCGCTGCTGGCGGCGCGCGCCCTCGACCTGCTCGGCCGGTCGGCGGCGGCGCGCGAAGCCTACGCCCGCGCCGCGGCGATCCTCGAAAGGGAGATCGCCAGCCGCGATCCCGACCCGCGCCTCCACAGCGCGCTGGGGGTCGCCTACGCCGGGCTGGGCCGCAAGGAGGAGGCGGTGCGGGAGGGTGGCCGGGCGGTCGAGCTGCTGCCGCTCTCGAAGGACGCCCTCAACGGCGGCTCCTACGAGTTCGAGCTGGCGATCATCTACGCGCGCTCGGGCGAGGCCGGCAAGGCGCTCGAGCGGCTCGAGCGTCTGCTCACGGTGCCCTGGACGGTGTCCGCGAAGTACCTCGAGCTCGACCCGATCTGGGCCGACGTCCGCCGGCATCCGGAGTTCCGCAAGCTCGCCGACAAGTAGCCGCGGGCCGCGGGCTAGCGGGTGCCGCCGATGAAGAGCAGCTCGCCGAGCGC
>JBFJMD010000074.1:0-9005 GCA_041634115.1 Thermoanaerobaculia bacterium
CCGTTGCAGATCACCGGCCGCTCCAGCTCGTCGCCGACCAGCGCCATCACCGCCAGCAGCTCCGGCTTCGAGCCCACCTCGAGGCCGAAGTCCCAGGGCCGGCCGAAGCGGTAGATCTCCTCCACCACCGTGCGCTGCTGGTTGACCTTGATCGGGTAGACCGCGAGAAAGCGGCCCTGGTAGTCGTGGTCGGCGATGGCGCGCGTGAAGGCGTCGTGGACGCGCTTCAAGCGGTGCTCCAGGATGCCGGAGAAGCGGATCAGCACCGGCGTCGAGTAGCTGCGCCGGCGCAGGCCCTCGACGACCTCGAGCAGGTCGATCTCGGTGGCTGCGGTGGTGTCCGGGCGGACGACGACGTGCCCGGCGGCGTTCCACCCGAAGTAGCCGGCGCCCCAGGCGTCGATCTGGTAGAGCTCGGCCGCGTCCCGCACGGTCCAGCCCGGCGGCGCGGCGACTTTCGCCTCCCGCGCTTGGGGCTCGGCGAGCGCCTCGGCTCTGTCGGCTCGATCGACCATGGGGCCTTCGACTCTACTCCAATCCGGCGCTCGCGCCGCCTTGCGGCCCGGCGTCGCGCCACCGGGGAATCCGCTCCGCGAGCGAGCGGAAGCCGAGACGCTCGAACAGCGGCCCGACCGCCTCCCGGTCGGCCCCCAGGAGCTCCAGCTCGGCGGCGCCGCCTTCGGCGGGGGCGTCGAAGGCGATCGCGGCGAGCCGCCGGGAGAGAAACGCGCTCCCCCGGTCCCGCGCGAGCCGCTCCGCCACCCCGCGGGCGCCCCGCAGCGCCATCGCCGGGACCTCGTCCAGCCGGTCGTAGAGCGACTCCAGGTCCCCGAACTCGGCGAGCAGCGCGGTGGCGGTCTTGGGCCCGACCCCCTTGACGCCCGGGATGTTGTCGACGCTGTCGCCGGCGAGCGCCAGCAGGTCCACGATCTGCCCGGGCCCGACCCCGAACTTCGCCCGCACCGCCTCCGGCGTGTAGCGCTCGCCGCGGCCGTAGTCGAGCAGGGTGACGCGCTCGCCCACGAGCTGCGCCAGGTCCTTGTCCGAAGTCACCACGACGACCTCGTGGCCGTCGCGCTCGAGCCGCCGGCAGGCGGTGCCGATCAGGTCGTCCGCCTCGTAGCGCTCGTCCACCCAGGTCGTGGCGCCGAGCGCCGCGGCCACCTCCCGGCAGGCGTCGAGCTGCGCTTCGAGCTCCGGCGGCGGCAGGTCGCGCTGGGCCTTGTAGGCCGGGTAGATCTCGTTGCGGAAGCTGGTCGTCAGGCTCTGGTCGAAAGCCACCCCGAGATGGGTCGCGCCCTCGTCGGCGACGAGCTTGAGCAGGAACGTGGCGAAGCCGTAGACGGCGTTGACCGGAGCGCCCTCGCGATCGACCATCGACGACGGCAGCGAGAAGTAGGCCCGGAAGATGTAGGGGCTGGCGTCCACCAGATGCACCCGTGCCGGCATCCGCCTATTGTCGGCTCCGCGGCCGCGCACCGCAAGGGCCGCGGCGCGGCGCGGTAGAATGCCGGAGCTATTCCGCGAAAGCCGCGATGTCCGACGCGCCGCAGATCGACCCCAAGGTCCTGGAGCCCCGGCAGGCCGTGTGGCGGGGGATCGACCTCTGCCGCAATGGAGACTGGGAGGAGGGCCTCACCGTCCTGCGCCACCTCGCGCGCCAGGAGAAGGCCGAATTCGACCGCCCGGGCCGCTTCTTCTCCTACCTGGGCTACGGCGTGGCGCGCTTCGAGAAACGCCACAAGGAGGGAGTGGCGCTCTGCCGGCACGCCCTCAAGATCGAGCCCGGAGAGCCCGAGAACCACCTCAACCTGGCGCGCATCTACCTGCTGCGCAAGAACCGCCGCGGCGCCTACAAGGCGCTGAAGAAGGGCCTGGCGCTCAACCCCCACCACCGCGGCCTGCTCGAGTTCTACCAGGAGTTCGGCCGCCGCCGCCCGGCGGTGCTGCCCTTCCTCCCCCGCGGTCACCGGCTGAACCGCTGGCTCGGCCGGATCCGCTATCGGCTCTTCGGCTGACCCCGCTCGCGTGTGGCGGGAATCGGTAGCGCCCCCACCTGTGGGGGGCGCATCCGATCCGGGCGCCCGGCACGGGTCCGGGCGCTACCCGAGTCCGAGCAGCCGCGGCAGGTCCTCGGCGAGCGCCGCGTCGGCCTCCTCCTGGGTCTCTCCCAGGGCGACGACGTCCAGCTTGCCGAACTCCTCCAGCGGGCCGACGTTGTAGAAGAGGTAGCGGCCCTTGCGGGTCTTCGGGTCGAAGAGCTCGTCGCCCACCGCCGCGAGCAGCTCGGGGAAGCGCGCGCCGACGAGGCCCGGATGGACGAAATCCCGGCAGAGATACGGCGGGCGGGGCGCGCCGACGGTCCGCTCGACGAGGAGCATCGGCAGGCTGGTCCCGCCCCAGCGGCCGTTGCAGTCGACGAACTTGATCTCCGGGCCTTCGTCGGGCTCCCCCACCAGCAGGTGGTCGAACGAGCAGCGGCCGACGTAGCCCAGCGCCTGGAGCACGGCCGCCACCGCGAGCGCCGCGCCCCCGATGCGGCGATCGACGGCGTCCGGCAGCGTCGACGGCCGGCTCCCGACGAAGTAGCCGTGCTCCCCCTCGAGGACCTGTTCGTAGATCCCGTCGAGACGAGGCGGCCCGGAGCCCGGAGGCGGGATCCAGAGCTGGGTCGACGGCGAGACCTCGGCCTCCACCCACTCGACCGCGAGCACCCCCTCGACGCCGTCCCAGTCGGTCTCGGCGAGAAACTCGCGCACCTCGCGCGCCAGGGCCTCGGGCCCGGCCTCGCGCAGGGCCGCGGCCTCGAAGATGCGGTTGCCCATGCCCGAGACGCAGCGCAGCCGCTTGAGCGCCACCCGATCGTGCCGCGCCCCGAGCTCGGCGACGTGCCGCGCCAGGGTCCCCGGGTCCGCGGACTCGCGCGTCTCCACCAGCCAGTCTCGCCCCAGCAGCCGGGCGACGATCTCCACCAGCAGCGACTTGTCGTTCGCCACCCAGGTCACCGGCGGCGGCGGACCCAGCACCCGCACCTCGACCCCGGCCCCGCCGGCGAGCTCCGCCGCCAGCCCCCAGACCGGCTCGATCCCCATGAACGGGTCCACCACCAGGCCGCCGGCGGCGCGGGCCACGGCGACGAGCCGGGCGAAGGCCGCTCCGCTCCCGCAGGCGCGGGCGACCTCCATCGGCGCGCCCACCGCTTTCGCCAGCACGAACTCCGGCGCCCCCAGGCGCAGGACGTCGCGGCAGTAGTCGAGGTAGCCGGGGGTCGGCTCGAGCACCGCGGCGAAGAGGTCGCCGGCGCCGGCGCGCATGCGCGCGCGGTGCTGGTAGGCCTCGACCCCGAGGACGCCGTCGAGCGCCGGCAGCGTGCTGAAGTCGTCGAGGCAGAGGGAGGGCGCCCGCGGGCCTTCGCCGCTCCAGCAGTGGGGGGCGTAGGGCTCGACGCGCGCCGCGAGGTCGTGCTCCGCGGCGAGCTCCCGCGCCAGCGCCGCGGCGCGCTGCTGCAGGCCCTCCTCCAGCCGATGCGCCGCCGGGTCGAACGGGCCGCGGCTCATGCCGGCGGCCCCCCTTGGCGGGCGGACCCGCCGCCCCGGGATCCCGCCTCGACGGCCCCGAACCGGGCCCGCTCCGCCAGCGCCGCCCGCGCGGCATGGTAGCCGCACATGCCGTGAACGCCGCCCCCCGGCGGCGTCGAGGACGAGCAGACGAAGACCCCCGGCGCCGAGGTGGCGTAGGGCACGGGGCGGGCGACCGGACGGGCGAGGATCTGCGCCAGATCGGTCACCCCGCCGGTGATGTCGCCGCCGACGCAGTTGGGGTTCGAGGCCTCGAGCTCGAGCGCGGTCTGGGCGCTCCTCGCCAGCACCCGATCGCGGAAGCCCGGGGCGAAGCGCTCGATCTGGGCCTCGATCCGCTCCGAGAGGTCCCGATCGGAGCCGGCCGGGACGTGGCAGTAGGCCCAGACGGTGTGGCGGCCCGCCGGCGCCCGCGTCGGATCGAAGAGGCTCGGCTGGGCGAGCAGGACGAAAGGGCGCTCCGGGTGCTCGCCGCGCCAGACCCTCCGCTCGCCGTCGGCGATCTCGTCGAGCGAGCCGCCGAGGTGGACCGTGCCGGCGCGGGCACACTCGACGGAGCGCCAGGGGATCGGCCCGTCGAGGGCAAAGTCCATCTTGAAGACCCCGGGGCCGAAGCGAAAGCGCCCGAGCCGCCGGCGCTCGCCGCCGGACAGCCGCCGACCGGCGACCCGCAGGAGCTCCCGCGGCGTGAGATCGAGCAGCACGCTCCGGGCGGGCGGCAGCTCGGCGAGGTCGCCCACCCGGCGGCCGGTCTCGATCTCGCCGCCCAGGCCGGCGAGCTTCGAGGCCAGGGCGTCGGCGAGGCGCTGGGCGCCGCCGCGGGGAAGCGGCCAGCCGACCCGGTGGCCGGCGATCCCCAGCACCAGAGCGACCGCCGAGGTCGCCGCCCGCTCGAGCGGCAGGATCGAGTGCGCGGCGAGCCCGGCGAAGAGGGCGCGCGCCCCCTCGCCGGAAAAGAGCGACCGCGCGAGGCCGGCCGCCCCGCGCAGCCCCCGCACCCCGAAGCGGGCGAGGGCGAGCGGGCTTCCCGGCCAGCGCAGCGGCGGGCCCAGGAGCTGTCCCTCGAGGCGCGGCCAGGCTTCCGCGAGGGGGGCGAACAGCCTCCGCCAGGCGGCGCCGTCCGCGCCACCCAGGCCCAGGACCGTCGCCTCCAGCGAGCGCTCCAGGAGCGCCGGCGGCCCGTCGTCGAAGGGGTGGGCGAGCGGCGCCCCCGGCTGGATCCAGACCAGGCCGTGGTCGCCCAGGTCCAGCTCGCGAAAGAGCGGCGAGGCGGCGGCGAGCGGATGGATCGCCGAGCAGACGTCGTGGACGAAGCCCGGGAGGGTCAGCGCCGCCGAGCGGCAGCCCCCGCCGATCGAGTCGGCCGCCTCGATCAGGAGCACCGAGCGGCCGGCGCGGGCGAGGACGACGGCCGCCGCCAGCCCGTTGGGACCCGCCCCCACCACGACCGCGTCGTAGGCGCCCCCCAACGGTCCGGTCTCAGTTCGATTCCGCGACGGGGACGGGAGCCGGCGGCGCCTCGGCGGCGCTCCGGCGGGCGTGCAGCCGGCTCACCCCCGCGGCGGCGAAACGGTGGGCCGCGTCGCGGATCGCCGGGTCGGCGCCGCGCTCGTGGCACCACGCCGCGTGGCGGACGAGGAGCGCCAGCTCGAGCGCCCGGCCGACGGTCATCGCCAGCCTGCGGGCCTCGGTCTCCAGCGCCTCGCGGCCGGCGGCGCGCGCCTCCCCGTAGCGGCTCGAGGCCTGGCCGAGCGCCGAGCGCGCGAGGCGAGCGAGGCCCGCGAGCCCCACCCGCTCCCCCGGCTCGAGCCAGGCGTCGGCCAGGCGCTCGAGCGGCTCCAGACCGCCGCACGCCTCGAGCGCCCGCAGGGTCTCCAGCGCAAGCACGTTCGTCGTCCCCTCCCAGATCGGCAGCACCTGGGCGTCGCGCAGCAGCGCCGGCAGGCCCGTGTCCTCGACGTAGCCGGCGCCGCCGAAGGCCTCGAGCACCTCGCTCGCCACCGCCACCGCCTGCTTGGCGGTGACCAGCTTCATGATCGGGGTGAGCACCCGCAGCAGCTCGTCCTCGCCGCCCGCCGGCTCTTCGCCCTCGGCCCAGCCCACCCGCTCCACGACCTCGAACGTCAGCAGGAAGGCGCCCGCCAGCTCGGCGCGGAGGCCGGCGAGCGTGTCCTGGTGCAGCGGCTGCTCGGCGAGCCGCGCGCCGAAGGCCTCGCGCCGCGCGGCGTAGTCCTCCGCCAGCGCCACGCCGCGGCGCATGGCCGCGACCGAGCTGACCCCGTTCCAGAGCCGGGTGATGTTGAGCATCGGGGTGATGTGGCGGACCCCGTCTTCGAGACCCCAGACCGGCTCCGCCGGCGTGCCGTCGAGGGTGAGCTCCGCCGTCGGCAGCTTGCGGGTGCCGAGCTTGTCCTTCAGCCGGTCGATCGAGATCCCCTGCAGCCGGCCCTCCTCGTCGCGGGTCTCGAGGTAGAAGAGTGCCAGGCCGCGGCCGCCCGGCCCGCTCCCCTCCGGCCGCGCCAGGGTCAGCGCCATCGGGGCGCTCGCCGCCGAGGTGAACCACTTGCGCCCGTAGAGCCGCCAGACGCCGTCCTCGCCCTTGCGGGCCACCGTCTCGGAGGCGCCGACGTCCGATCCGCCGATCGTCTCGGTCATCCACTGGCCGCTGGTCCAGAAGTGCTCCGGCTCGCGGCTCGTCAGCCGCGGCAGCGCGCGGTCCGTCAGCTTCCGGTTGCCGGAGGCGACGAGCGTGCGGGCGGCGCCGTCGCTCATCGCCAGCGGGCAGCTGTAGATGTCGGTGGAAGGCGTGAAGAGGTAGACCAGCGCCATCTGGTGGACCCGGGAGTCGGTGCCGTGCTTGCGCTCGTAGGGGATCGCCACCAGGCCGTGGCGCGCGGCCAGCTCCTCGGCGCGTCGCCAGAGCGGCGTGTGCTCGATCGCGTCGACGCGGTTGCCCCAGGCGTCCCACTGGGTCAGCAGCGGCTCGGCGCGGCGGTCGGCGAGCTGCATCTCGTAGAGCTCGCCGCCGGCGAGCGCGCCCATCGCGTCCAGCTCGGGCTCGATCTCGTCGAGCACCTCGCCCGGGAGCGTCCGCTCGAGGTAGGAGCGCAGCAGCGCGTCGTCGCGGTACTGGTTGCCGAGCCGGGGTGGTTCCTGGATGAAGGTCATGCTCGAAGTCTATACCCGTAGGTCCTCCCCCACGGGTTCGTCGTGGCCACGCTCGACGAGCGGAGGGGTAGCGCCCCCACCCGTGGGGGGCGCTCGAATCAGGGCGTCCGGCGCGGGTCCCGACGCTGACCGGGGCGCAGCGGGTTACCCGACGCTGAACTCCGCGATCACCGGCAGGTGGTCGCTCGCCACCCGCGAGACCTGGTGGCGGCAGGTGTAGACCGAGGCCAGCTCGAGCGGCCCGCGGAAGTAGAGCTTGTCGAGCGGTCCGCGGGGCGAGAACGAGGGATAGGTCTTCAGCGCGCGGACGCCGCGGCGGGTCTCGCGGTCGGTCGCGCACTGGAAGTCGAGCGCCTCCACGAAGAAGGGCCGCAGCCGCGAGCGCCAGTCGTTGAAGTCGCCGCCGACCACGCAAGCCGCCTCGTGGTCGAGGGTCGCGAACTCCTCCGAGCTGGAGAGCAGCCCGACCTGCTGGCGGCGCTCGCGCGCCGAGAGGCCGAGGTGGAGGTTGAAGACCTCCAGCCGGCCGTTGCCGTCCATGTCGAGCGTCGTGTGCTGGCAGCCGCGGCGCTTGCGGCGCCCGATCGTCAGGTCGATGTTGCGCTCCGCGACGATCGGATAGCGACTCAGCGTCGCGTTGCCGTACTCGCCGCGCTTGAGCCTGACGTTGTGGCCGACCGCGTGGTGGGGGTAGCCGAGCGCCGCCGCCAGCTCGTGGGCCAGGTCCAGGCGCCGCGAGCGCGGCACGTCCCGGTCCACCTCCTGGAGCAGCACCACGTCCGGGTCGTGGTCGATGAGGATCTGCAGGATGCGGTCCGGCCGGAACCGCCGGTCCACGCCGATCGCGCGATGGATGTTGTAGGTCGCGAGCTTGAGCATGGGGAACGCGACCTCAAGGATACGTCATACGGGACCCCATTTCGCCCCACCAAGGGGTGGCACCGATCGAAGGGAGACCGACCGTGACCGAAAATCCCCGTTCCCCGGCGAAACCCCACCCGCGACTCCGCCGGCGCTTCCTGCCCGCTCTCGGCCTGCTGGCCCTGCTGGGGCTGTCCGGCGCCTTCGCCGCCGGCTGCGTCGTCCACCCGGCGCCCCACCACCACCGCCACGCCCGCGCCGTGGTCGTGGCGAGCGGCCACGTCCACGGCGCCCGCTGCGGCCACTACCGCCACCGCGGCGCCTGGTACCACCTGCGCGGCCATCACCACGGGCCCCGCTGCGGCCACTTCTTCGTCGGCGGCTTCTGGGTGCTGCGCTAGCCCGACCGCCGTTCTCGGATGGGGCGGCGCCGGACGAGCGCCACGGCGGCGACCAGGCTCCAGGTCCCCTCGAGGATCACGAAGGGCAGGAAGGGGATGAGCCAGGCCGACCAGCATGCCAGCCCCGCGCCGACGAAGTTGAGGGCCTGGTAGGGCCGCGAGCCCCGGTCGAGCGCTCCCGCCAGGTTGAGCGCGAAGGCCACCAGCAGGAGCGCCACGCCCGCCGTGCCGATCGCCTCGGCCGCCGTCACCGCGCCGCCCCCGGCCGCCGGCGAGGGGCCGCGTCCGCGCGCCTCAACCGACCGTCGCCCAGCATTCGACCTCCACCCGCGCCCCCAGCGCCAGCCCGTTCGCCCCCAGCGCGCTGCGCGCCGGATAGGGCTTCTCGAAGTACTCCACGTAGACCCGGTTGAACGCCCCCCACTCCGAGATGTCGGCCAGCATCACCGTGCACTTGACCACCCGATCGAGCGACGACCCGTTGCGCTCCAGCACCTCCCGGATGTTCTCCATCACCTGCCGCGACTCCGCCTCGATCCCCCCGGGCACCAGCGCGAGCTCCGAGACGGTCTCGACGTCGTAGGTCGCCCCCGGCGTCCCCACGACCCCGGACAGGATCAACAGCTCCCCCACCCGCACCGCCTCCGAGAACGGCAGCGCCAGCTTGCCCTGGACGGGGTGGTACTCGACCTCCGGCACGGCTGGAGCGGTCGCAGCGGCCGCCGCCGCCGGATGCTCCCCCGCCTCTTCCCCTCCGGCGTGGTGATCCCCGGGGGCGCAAGAGACCGCCACGAGCACTGCCGCGGTACCGAGCAGCCAGCCGACTCGCGCAAGAAGACCTTCAAATCGCTCGCCTCCAATCATCATCTCCTCCCTCCGTCTCCCTGCAATGCTAGCCCGACCTCGGGCGATCTCGCTCTTCGACGGCAGGTCGCCCGGGGCGGGGTCCCCCTCGGGGAGCTCTCCGCCAGCGCCCACTCTGTCCTTTCGAAGGGCC
>JBFJMD010000075.1:0-8903 GCA_041634115.1 Thermoanaerobaculia bacterium
GCTCGAGGAGGCTGGGGTCCGAGTCCTCGTCGGCCCAGCGGATCCGCGGACCCTCGAGCCGCGCCCGCTTGCCGACGCCGAGCGCCGCCAGGTCGCGCAGCGCGGTGAGGTAGGCGCGGATCTCGAGGCGTGCCTGCTCCGTCATCAGCGCGAGCTGCGGCTCGCTCCAGGCCGGTGGAGAGGACCGCAGCGCCTCGATCAGCTTGCGCCGCAGGAAGGCGTCCTCGGTGGCGGCGAGCGAGCGCAGCAGCGCCCCCGGCACCTGCGACGTGCCGATGGCGGCGATGGCCTTGGGCAGCGCCCGCCGCACCCAGATGTGCTCGGCCGGGTCGGTCATGAAGTGCAGCAGCGCCGGGAGGGCCGCTTCGCCGCAGGCGACGAGCGCCTCGCGGGCGTGGTGCTTCAGCCGCCGGTTGCGCAGGATGGAGACCAGGGTCGGCAGGTAGACGGGCACTCCGGTCGCGGTCCGGAAGCGCACCGCCCGGATCGCCTCGCGCGCCACGCCGGGGTCCGGGTCGTAGAGCAGCCGCATCAGCTCGGCGCGGAACTCGGGCTCGGGGATGCCGCCGAGGGCGCGCGCGGCCTCGATCCGCACCGCCGGGTCGGCGTCGCCGTGGAGCTCGGCGAAGACCCTCGCCGCGGCCCGCCGCACCGGTCCGCCGGCGTGGCTGAGGAGGAAGGCGACTGCGGCGGCGCGCACCCCGGGGTCGGTGTCGCGCAGCCGCGGCTTCATCAGCTCGACCGCCTCGCGGCCGGAGAGCTTCGCCAGCACCCGGATCGCCAGCGCCCGGTTCTCGGGCTCCGGGTCGCTCAGCCGGCGCTCGACCAGCGGCGCCGCGTCGCGGCGGCCCGAGTCGGCCAGGATCTCGAGCGTGCGCCGCCGGACCAGGCCGTCGTCGTGGTGGAGCAGCAGCGGCATCACCAGGTTGCCGCGGCCGTGGGCGGCGAGGACCTCGAGGCTGTTGAGCACCTGGCGCGGGTCGGGGCTTCCCAGCGACTGCACGAGCAGCTCGAGCGTGGTCGAGTCCGAGATGCGGATCGGCAGGGTGGCCTCGACCCGCCGCTGCGCCAGGCCGGCGCGGAACGACCGCAGGTACTCGCGCTGCACCGGCAGCGTCGTGGCGAGCCAGACCAGGGTGAGGGCCAGGACCCCCCAGCCGACCTCGATCGGGCTCAGGAGGCCGAAGGTCACCGGCAGCAGGAGCACGGCCGCCACGCCCTTCGCGAAACGCTGCACGAAGACGTCGATGAACGCCTTGGCCTTCATCCGGATGCGGTCGGGGACCGGCAGGAAGAGCAGCTCCCGCGTCGCCTGTTCGAGCGAGTGGCGGAGCCCGTTCTCGCCCACCTTGAGCGCGAGCGCCACCGGCGGCACGGCGGCCGGCAGCGCGACCCCGGCGACGAGCAGCGCGGCGGAGCCGGTGAACATCGTGGCCGGCAGCACCCGCATGGTGGCACCCATCCCCAGGGCGCGCTGGATGCGGGAGGTGAAGAGGATCTGGAAGACGAACGCCGCCAGGCCGATCGCGCTGTAGAGATTCCCGAAGTAGCGCGTCCGCTGGTCGAGCTCGGTCGTAGCCTGCTCCACCGCCCAGCTGAACTGCAGGTCGATGATCTGCCCGACCGTCACCCCCAGCAGCATCAGGACGGCGATCAGGCGCAGGTGGCGCGACCTGCGGACGAGGTCGAGCCCGTCGCGGCTCGACTCGATCCGGCCGCCGCCCGCCGCCGGCGCCGCGGCGGGAGGGCTGGCGCGCGAGAGCGCGAGCTGGACCAGGGCCGCCGCCGCCACCATCGCCGCCGCCGCGAGCAGCGCGTGCCGGGTGCCGGTGAAGGCGCTCGCCAGGCGGGCCGCCTGGCCGCCGGCGACCCCTCCCAGCAGGCCGCCGGCGCCGATCAGCCCGAAGAGCCGCTTCGCCTGGCGGGGATCGAGGGCCTGGCCGGCCTCGACCCAGAACTGGCTGACCATGAGGACGAAGGCGATCGAGAGGAACAGGTAGAAGGCGATTGCGACCCAGGGCTGACCGCCCGCGAAGAGCCACCAGAAGGCGACCATGACGACCGCGACCAGGGCCCAGGTCGCCGCCAGCAGCCGGCGGTGCGGAAAGCGATCGGTCAGCCGCCCGTAGACCCGCAGCAGCGGGTAGGACAGCAGCGCGGCCAGCAGGTAGACCCAGGGCAGCCGGTCGGCGCCGAGGGCGTCGACGAAGGTGGCCTGGCGGATGCTCTTGGCGGCGTACTGGAAGCTGGCGAGCAGGAAGAAGCTGAGAAACAGGAGGGCGGCCGGCGGGCCCTCGCCGGCCCTCACCTCGATCCCCAGGCCGCGGCCGAGCGCCCGCCAGCCGGCGCGCGCTCCCGGCTCGCTCGGAGACTCGTCGCCGGTCGTCGTCAATCGCCTTCCTCAGTCGGCGAGGCGGCGGACCAGGAGAAAGGTCCGGTCGTCGGCGTACGGCACCCGGCCGACGAAGGCGTCGAGGTCGCTCTCCACGGCCCCCGCGAGCGCCTCGAGGTCCTCCGCGCGGTGGTCGCGGCAGATCCCGATCAGCCGGTCGATGCCGTACTCGCGGCCCTCGGCGTCGGAGGCCTCGGTGATGCCGTCGGTGTAGATCACGAGGGTGTCTCCCGGCCCCAGCCGGGTCACCTCCGCCCGGTAGCGATTGTCGGGAAGCAGGCCGAGCGGCAGCCCGGTCGAGGCGAGCAGCGAGATCTCTCCGTCGGCACACATCAGGATCGCCGGATTGTGCCCGGCGCTCGAGTAGCGCAGCTCGTCGGCGCCGGTCTTGAAGACGCCCAGGAAGGCCGTCGCGTACTTCTCCGAGGCGGTGCGCCGGAAGAGCTGCCGGGAGACCATCTCGAAGATCCGATCGGGCTCCTCGCCCACCTCCACCGGCCCGGCGGTCAGCGCCTCGAGCGACGCCGTCAGAATCGACGCCGCCATGCCCTTGCCCGAGACGTCGGACACCATCACGACGCACTCGCCGTTCGAGCGCTCGACGACCTGGTAATAGTCGCCCGAGACCTTGCGCGACGGCATGTTGCCGGCGAGCAGCGAGTAGCCCGGGACCTCGGGCAGCCGGTCGGGGAGCAGCTCGACCTGGATCTGGCGCGCCAGCCTCAGCTCTTCCTCGAGGCGCCGGCGCTCCGCCGCCTCCTCGGCCAGCGCGACGTTGCGGATCCGCAGGGCGGCCACCGACGCCAGCGACACCAGCAGCTCCATGTCGTCCTCGGAGAAGCGCCGCTTGTGCGCGCGCGAGCTGAGCGCGATCATGCCCAGCGAGCCCTCCGGGTCGAAGAGCGGCGCCGCCACCAGGCTGCGAATGCCGGAGGCGAGGATGCTCTCGGCGTCGCCGAAGCGCTCGTCCGCCTCGACGTCCAGGACCAGCGCGGCGAGCCCCTTCTCGGCCACCTCGGAGACGAGCGTGCTCGAATAGAGATAGTCGTTCTCGCAGCCCTCCAGGCAGCGGAAGGCGGCGCGGTAGTACTCTCCGTCCTCGTCGCGCAGGAAGAGCGACCCCTCCTCGGGCTTGAGGTGCTCGAAGACGCCGCTCAGGATGAGCTCGAGCAGCTCCTCGTGCTCGACGGTGCGGGAGAGCGCCTGGTGGACGTCGTTGAGCATGCGCAGCCGCTCGGTATAGCGCAGCGCCGGCGCCGGCAGGTCGCTCGCCGTCGAATCGGGCCGGCTCTGGCTGTCGATGACGTCCGAAGCGCGGCGGAAGATCGTGTGCTCGCTGATGTCGGAGATCTTGGAATCGGACGGCCGCACCCGCTTGGGCAGCGCGACGACCGAGATCAGGCTGCCGGAGAGCTGCAGCTCGTCGCCCTCGCGCAGCGGCCGCGGCACGTCCACCGGCGCGCCGTTGAGGAGCGTGCCGTTGCGCGAGCCCAGGTCCTCGACCAGCCAGTCGTCCCCGTCGCGGTAGAAGCGGGCGTGGCGCCGGGAGAGGAAGCGATCGGCGATCACCAGGCCGCACTCGGACGAGCGGCCGACGACCATCGATTCGCCGTCCAGCGTC
The DNA here is from genome assembly GCA_041634115.1 of Thermoanaerobaculia bacterium. Lineage (GTDB taxonomy): Bacteria > Acidobacteriota > Thermoanaerobaculia > Multivoradales > JAHEKO01 > JBFJMD01. The sequence continues at coordinate 4,014 of JBFJMD010000075.1, forward strand.
TTGTCGAACGGGTCGCCGTGGGCGGGCACCACCCGCAGCTTGTACATTTGCCTCAGTCTAGCAGCACGGTGGCGGCGGGCGGAATCGCTTCCGCGATCACGGCGGAGGTATGATCCGGCGGCCGGACGGCCCCCGAATCGCCGCTCCCGGACCAGGAGGAGACCCATGCGCTCGCGATCCCTGCCGCAGCTCGCCCTCTTCGGCCTGCTGGCCGCTCTGCCGGCGGCGCCGGCGGCGGCGGAGGTGCGACCGCACGCGGGCATGCTGCGCTATCCGGACGTGGGTCCGACCCACATCGCGTTCCGGTACGCGAACGACCTCTGGCTGGTGCCGCGGGAGGGGGGCACCGCGACCCCGGTGGCGAGCCCCGCGGGGCAGGAGAGCCTGCCGAAGTTCAGCCCCGACGGCGAACGGCTGGCCTTCATGGGCAACTACGACGGCAACGTCGACCTGTACACGATCCCGGTCGCCGGCGGCTCGCCGCTGCGCGTCACCCACCATCCGGTGACCGAGGTGCTGACCGATTGGACGCCGGACGGCCGCCTCATCTTCTACGCCCGCGGCATGCAGGAGTACCCGCGCGCGCAGGAGCTGTTCACCGTGGCGGCGGAGGGCGGCCTGCCGGTCAAGATGCCGGTGCCGTACGGCGCCAACGGCAGCGTCGCCGCCGACGGCCGGAGCCTCGCCTACACCCCCCACAGCCGCGATCACCGGACCTGGAAACGCTACCGGGGGGGGATGGCGACGGACGTCTGGCTCTTCGACCTCGAGGAGCGCACCTCCCGCAAGCTGACCGACTGGGAGGGCACCGACACGCTGCCGATGTGGCACGGGCGCCGCGTCTACTACCTCTCGGACGCGGGGCCGAGCCACAAGCTGAACATCCGGGTGATCGATCTCGACTCCGGCGAGGACCGGCAGGTGACCGACTTCGCGGACCACGACGTCAAGTGGCCGTCGATCGGGCCGGGCGACCGGGGCCAGGGCGAGATCGTCTTCCAGCACGGCGCCGAGCTGATGCTGCTCGACCTCGAGAGCGAGGAGGCGCGTCCGGTGCGGGTGACGATCCCCGGCGACCGGCCGCGTCTGCGGACCCACCGGGTCGAGGCCGCCGACCTGGTCTTCAACCGCCAGATCTCGGCCACCGGCAAGCGGGCGGTGGTCGAGGCCCGCGGCGACGTCTGGACGCTGCCGGCGGAGAAGGGCTCGCCTCGCAACCTGACCCGGACCGCGGGGGCGGCCGAGCGCGACCCCGCGTGGAGCCCCGACGGCCGCTGGGTGGCCTACTTCTCGGACGCCACCGGCGCCTACGAGGTCTGGGTCACCCGCGCCGACGGCCGCGGCGAGACCCGGCGGCTGACGGACGAGGGCCGCGCCTACCTCTACGCGCCGAGCTGGTCGCCGGACTCGGCGAGGATCGCCTTCTGGGACAAGGCGGGGGCGCTTCTCGTCCACGACCTCGGCGCGGCGACGACGGCGGAGATCGACCGCGACCCGGGCGGCGGCGGCGGCCGACTCGCCTGGTCGGCGGACTCGCGGTGGCTCGTCTACCAGCGCTCGAGCTCGGTGGTCGAGCCCACCGCGCTGTGGCTCTACGACGCGCGCGCCGGCGAGGCGCGGCAGGTCACGGCCGGGATGTTCAACGACACCTGGCCGGTCTTCGACCGCGAGGGCAAATACCTCTACTTCGCCTCGCAGCGGGAGATCTCCGAGCCGGTCTACGAGGACCTGGGCACGACCTGGGTCTACACCGACACCGACCGCCTCTACGTGCTGCCGCTGCGCGGGAGCGAGCCCTCGCCGCTGGCGCCGAAGAGCGACGAGGAGGAGACGGAGGAGAAGGAGGCGGCGAAGGACGAGGGCGCGGAGGCCGCGAAGGCCGGCGCCGGGAAGGCGAAGAAGAAGAAGAAGGACTCCGAGGATGCCGACGCCGAGGGGGAGAAGAAAGAGCCGCCGCCGGTGGAGATCGACCTGCCGGACTTCGAGCGCCGCGCGGTGCCGCTGCCGGTCGAGCGCGGCAACTTCACCCAGCTCGCGGTCAACGACGAGGGCAAGCTCGTCTACCTCCGGTGGCCGCCGCGCGGCGGCGACGACAAGGCCTCCATCCGCCTCCTCGACCTGGACGACGAGGACGAGCCCGAGAAGACCGTCCTCGAGGAGGCCGACGGGTTCGCGATCTCGGCCGACGGCAAGAAGCTGCTGGTGACCAGAGTCGAGACGATGGCGATCGTGGACGCCCGCCCGGACCAGAAGATGGAGTCGCCGATCGCCACCGACGGCCTGGTGGCGCTGGTGGACCCGCGCGAGGAGTGGCGGCAGGTCTTCCACGAGGCTTGGCGCCTCGAGCGCGACTTCTTCTACGATCCCAACCTGCACGGCGTCGACTGGGAGGCGGTGCGCGGCCGCTACGCGGCGATGCTCGACGACTGCGTGTCGCGCGACGACGTCGGCTACGTGATCGCCGAGATGATCTCCGAGCTGAACGTCGGCCACACCTACTACCGGGACGGTGCGACGGGAGAGGAGGGCCCGTCGGTGTCGGTCGGCATGCTGGGCTGCGATTTCGAGGTCGGCGACGGCGCCTACCGGATCGGCCGGATCTACGAGGGCGGGCCGTGGGACGCCGACGCCCGGGGACCGCTCAGCCAGCCCGCCGTGGACGTCGAGCCGGGCGACTACCTGCTGGAGGTCAACGGCGCGCCGATCGACCCGGCCAAGGACCCCTGGGCGGCCTTCCAGGGGCTCGCCGGCAAGACGGTGACCCTGACCGTGAGCGAGGCCCCGGTGGTCGACGAGCGCGCCCGCTACCCGGTCGTCGAGCTGCTCGCGGAAGAGGACGACCTGCGCTTCCGCGCCTGGGTCGAGAAGAACCGCCGCCACGTCGCCGAGGCCAGCGACGGGCGGGTCGGCTACATCTACGTCCCCAACACCGGCATCTCGGGCCAGAACGAGCTGGTGCGGCAGTTCTTCGGGCAGGTGCGGCGCGAGGCCCTGATCATCGACGAGCGCTGGAACGGCGGCGGCCAGGTGCCGACCCGGTTCATCGAGCTTCTCAATCGGCCGGTCGCCAACTACTGGGCGCTGCGCGACCTGGAGGACCTGCCCTGGCCGCCCGACGCCCACCACGGCCCCAAGTGCATGCTGATCAACGGGCTCGCCGGCTCCGGCGGCGACTACCTGCCGTTCTGGTTCCGGGCCGCCGGCCTCGGCAAGCTCGTCGGCACCCGCACCTGGGGCGGCCTGGTGGGCATCGGCGGCACCCCGCGGCTCATCGACGGCGCCCGGGTCACGGTGCCCAACTTCGCCTTCTACGAGACCGACGGCACCTGGGGGATCGAGGGCCACGGCGTCGAGCCCGACATCGAGGTCGTCGACGATCCGGCGCTGATGGCCGGGGGCGCCGACCCGCAGCTCGACGCCGCGATCCGCCACATGCTCGAAGAGCTGGAGACGCGCCCCTACCGGCCGCCGCCGCGCCCCGCCTACCCCGACCGCAGCGGCATGGGGCTGTCGCCGGAGGACCATTAGCCTTGCGGTCCGGCGTGGCTGGCGCGGAGATTGCTCGGAGTCGGAGCGGATGAGAGAGCGCGCGGTCTGGATCCGGGCGTCGGCCCTGCTGATCGTCCTCTTCCTGGGGACGGCGGCGTCCCCGGCGAAAGACCGGCGGGTCGAGCGCCTGCCCGAGCGCTACCAGAAGTGGCTCGAGGAGGTCGCTCTGCTGATCACCAAGCCGGAGACGGCGGCCTTCCTCGAGATCACCGAGGACTACCAGCGCGACGCCTTCATCCGCCGCTTCTGGGAGGCGCGCGAGGCGGCGGGCGCGATGGCCGCCGGCAGCTTCAAGTCGCGCTACTACGCGCGCCGCGAGGAGGCGCTGGAGCGCTTCGGCCCGCGCGACGAGCGGACCCGGATCTACGTCCTGAACGGCGAGCCGGGAGACGTCGAGCAGACCGACTGCGGGCTGATCCTGTGGCCGCTCGAGATCTGGCGCTACGGCTACTCGGAGAAGCTCGGCCGCGGCGCCACGATCATCTTCTACCAGCCCAACGGCGGCGGCCCCTACCGGATCTTCCGTCCGATCGAGGGCTACGACCAGATCGTCGCGATGTCGACGCGGCCGTCGTTCGGCGAGACGATCCGCCACGACTGCGCGGAGGACTACGAAACCATCGAGGAGCTGCTGCTCACCTTCAAGGCCTATGAGCTGGCGAGCCCCATGGGCCCGACCGACGCCGAGGCGCCGCCCGAGCTCGAGGACCCGGAGTGGCTGCAGACCTTCCGCGCCTTCTCGACCGACGCTCCGGCGGCGGCGGAGCCGCTCGGCGCGGAGCTCACGGTCTCCTTCCCGGGCCGCTACCAGAGCCGGGTGCGGGTGCAGGGGACCTTCACGGTGCCGGAGCCGGATGCCGGCCGCGCCGACCTCGGCGAGGGCTCGCGCTCCTACAACTTCCTGCTCAACGGCGAGGTCCTGCGTCAAGAGGAGCTGTTCGAGTCGTTCCGCTACCGCTTCGACCTGCCGGTGCGCGAGCCCACCCCCGAGCTGCTGCCGCTGGTCTTCGAGCGCAACCTGCGCCCTGGTGCCTACCGGCTGGTGGTGAAGCTGCAGGACCTGAACAGCGGCAGGATCTTCCGCGTGGAGCGCGACCTCGAGGTGCCGCTGGCCGAGGTCGCCGAAGCCACGGCCGCCGCCGGGGGAGCGGCCGCCGGCGCCCCGCCGGCGCCCCCGGAGGGCGCGGCGGCGCCCGGCGAGGTGGCGCTCGAGCTGGTCTCCGAGGGCACCGAGCTGCGATCGGGACTGACCCGCTTCTCGGCCCGCATCACCGGCGGCGAGGTCGCCAAGGTGAGCTTCCTGCTCGACGATCGGCCGGTCCTGACCAAGACCCGGCCCCC
>JBFJMD010000076.1:0-8863 GCA_041634115.1 Thermoanaerobaculia bacterium
GCTCGAAGTACCTGCTGCGGCGGGCGCGCGCGCCGCGGCTTCCCGCCGAGGTCTTCGAGCGCCCGAAGAAGGGCTTCAACGCCCCAGTCAGCCACTGGCTGCGGACCTCGCTCGCCGGCCTCGCGCGGCGGGCGATCGACGACGGCCCGCTCGCCGACTGGGTGCGGCCCGAGGCGGTGGCGCGCCTGCGTTCGGAGCATGAGGCGGGCCGGCGCGACCACGGGCTGAAGCTCTTCGGGCTCGTCTGCCTCGGGCTGTGGATGGCCCGCGGGGCATGAGCGAGCAGACGAAATCGCCCGAGTGGCGCGACCAGTGGTCGCGGTTCTCGGACGAGGAGCGCTTCCTCTTCGAGGACTGGATCCGGCCCGTCACCCTGGCCGAGTTCGAGGGCAAGCACGTGCTCGAAGGGGGCTGCGGCGGCGGCCAGCACACCGCGATCGTGGCGCCGCTGGCGGCGAGCGTCACCGCCGTCGACCTGAACACCGCCGACATCGCCCGTGAGCGCAACCGCGGCGCCGCCAACGTCACCTTCGTGGAGGCCGACTGCGCGACGATGGACCTCGGGCGGGAGTTCGACCTGGTGTTCTCGATCGGCGTCATCCACCACACCGACGACCCGGCGAAGACCTTCGCCAACCTGGTCCGGCACTGCCGCCCGGGGGGTCGGGTGATCGCGTGGGTCTACAGCCGCGAGGGCAACGCCCCGGTGCGCTGGCTGGTCGAGCCGGCGCGGCGGCTGCTGCTCGCGCCGCTGCCCCGCCGCGCGGTGGCCGCCCTCGCGACGGCGCTGACGGCTCTGCTCTACCCGCTCGTCCACACCGTCTACCGGCTGCCGTTCCTGGGCTTCCTGCCCTACTACGACTACTTCCGCAACTTCCGGCGGTTGCCGTTCCGCCGCAACGTGCTCAACGTCTTCGACAAGCTCAATGCCCCGCAGACCCGGTTCATCTCGCGTGCCGAGTGCGAGCGCTGGCTGTCGCCCGAGCGCTTCGAGCCGGAGTCGATCTCGATCCGGCCCTATGCCGGGGTAAGCTACAGCCTGACCGGCGTCCGCCGCGCCTCCCGGAGCTCCCGATGATCACCGTCGTCCTGCCCGCCCACGACGAAGAGCGCTCCGTCGCCGAGACCGTCGGCGAGATCCGCGGCGTTCTCGAGGGGGCCGGCATGGACGGCTTCGAGGTGCTGGTGGTGGACGACGGCTCGACCGACGCCACCGCCGAGCTCGCCCACCGCGCCGGGGCCCGGGTCCTGCGGCACCCGGCGAACGCCGGCTACGGGCGCTCGCTCAAGGACGGCCTGCTCGCCGCCGCCCACGACACGGTGGTGATCTGCGACGCCGACGGCACCTACTCGGCGGAGAGCATCCCCGAGCTCGTCGCCGAGTTCGAGAAGGGCTTCGACATGGTGGTGGGGGCCCGCTCCGGCTACCGCGACTCGATCTTCAAGGCGCCGCTGCGCAAGCTCCTGCGCTGGCTGGTCGAGTACACCGCCGGCTGCAAGGTGCCGGACGTGAACTCGGGCCTCCGGGTCTTCAGCCGCGCCACGGTCGCGCCCTACTTCAAGACCCTCTGCGACACCTTCAGCTTCACCACCTCGCTGACCCTGGCGTACCTGATGACCGGCCGCTTCGTCGCCTACCGGCCGGTCCCCTACCGGGCTCGCAAGGGGGAGACCAAGGTGCGGCTGCTGCGCGACTCGCTGCGCACCCTGCAGTACATCGTCCAGGCCATCGTCTACTACAACCCGCTGAAGATCTTCATCCTCTTCAGCGGCGCCTGCGTGGCCTTCGCCGGCCTCGGCTTCATGGCCTCGGCGCTCCTCGGCCTGCGGGTCGGCTTCCTGCTGGGAGTGGGCGGCCTGCTGGTGGCGCTGGTGGTCTTCAGCCTCGGCCTGCTGGCCGACCTGCTGCGCCAGATCCTGACCAAATAGTCCGGGCGGCGGCTCAGGTCGATCCGTCGGCAAGCGCTTCCGGCGAGGGCGCGGCGAGGCGGCGCGACTCCGCGGAGCGCCAGCGATCCGCGTTCTCCTCGTAGATCTCTCTCAGAATCGTCGCCACGTCGTAACGCAATTCCCAGCCGGGATAGTCGCGCGCGAAGGCGCTCAGGTCGCTGACCCACCAGATGTGGTCGCCGATCCGATTCGTGTCGTCGTAGGTCCAGTCGAGCGACCGTCCCGCGATCTCCTCGCAAAGCGCGATCGCTTCGAGCATGGAGCAGTTGCATTGGCGCCCGCCGCCGATGTTGTAGACGGCGGCCGGGCGGGGCTTGCCCACCACCGCCTCGAACGCGGCCACGAGGTCCGAGCTGTGGATGTTGTCGCGGACCTGTTTGCCCTTGTAGCCGTACACGGTGTAGGGACGGCCGGAGGCCGTGCACTTCATCAGATAGGCCAGAAAGCCGTGCAGCTCGGCCCCCGAGTGGCCCGGCCCCGTCAGACATCCGCCGCGGAAGCTCGCCGTGTTGAGGCCGAAGTAGCGGCCGTACTCCTGCACCATGAGATCCGCCGCCGCTTTCGAGACGCCGAAGAGCGAGTGCTTGGAGTCGTCGATCGACATCGACTCCGGAATGCCTTCGTAGTACGGGTGATCCTCGGGCAGCTCGTAGCGCGTCTCCAGCTCGACGAGCGGCAGGCGGTTGGGCCGGTCGCCGTAGACCTTGTTGGTTGAGGTGAAGATGAAGGCCGCCTCCGGGCAGTGCTTGCGGGTGGCTTCCAGCAGCACCAGGGTGCCGTTGGCGTTGACCGTGAAGTCGGTGTGCGGCTGGGTCGCCGCCCAGTCGTGGGAAGGCTGCGCGGCGGTGTGGATCACGACCCCGATCTGCCGCCCGCCGTCGGCAAAGATGCGCTCGATCGCCTGCTGATCGCGGATGTCTACCGCGAAGTGGCGGTAGCGCGGCAGCTTCTCCAGCCGCGCCCGCATCCACAGCGTCGACGCCTCCTCGCCGAAAAAGACCCGGCGCATGTCGTTGTCCACGCCCCAGACGTCGTAGCCGAGGTCGTGGAACCGGCGCGCGGCCTCGGCGCCGATCAATCCCGTCGACCCCGAGACGAGCGCTACCGTCATGGCGGTCAGCCTAGCATGCCGCGGCGGTCGCGGAGGCCGGAGCCGCGGCCGCGACCGCAGCGCCGGGGCCATGCCGGCGCGCGGATGCTCCTGCCCGCTTGGACTATTCCCGGCGGCCGGTTATCATCGCGGCGCTCGCCTGCTCCACGCGCACTCCAGACCGCAAGCGAAACCCACGGATGGCTCCACTCGGCGAACCTCTGGAAGCGATCTACGAGCGACGCTTCGGGCAGCGGCTTGCCTACCGGCGGGCGGTCTGGAGGACTCTGACCCGGAGCCACTTCGCCCGCTATATCGCCCCCACCGCGACGGTGCTCGACCTGGGCTGCGGCTACGGCGAGTTCATCAATCACGTCGAGTGCTCCCGGCGCTACGCGATGGATGCCAATCGCGACGCGGCTCGCCATCTCGACCCCGAGGTCGAGCTCTTGTGTCAGGATTGCAGCGACCGGTGGGAGCTGGAGGACGACTCGCTCGACGTCGTCTTCACCAGCAATTTTTTCGAGCATCTGCCGGACAAGCGCGCCCTGGGCCGGGTATTCGCGGAGATCCGCCGCTGCCTGAAAGAGGGCGGCAGGCTGATCGCGATGGGACCGAACATCCGCTACGTGGGCGGCCGCTACTGGGATTTCTGGGATCACCACGTGCCGCTGACCGATCGCTCCCTGACCGAGGCGCTCGAGGTCGCCGGGCTCGCGGTCGTCGAGAGCGTTCCGCGTTTCCTGCCTTTCACCATGGCGACCGGGCCCGAGTACCCGTCCTTTTTCGTGCGCCTCTATCTCCGCCTGCCGTTCCTGTGGAGATTCCTGGGCGGCCAGTTCCTGGTGGTGGCCGAGAAGCGCGCCGGCGGCGCGGGCTGAGGGCGCTCCTCCCGATGCGAATCCTGGTCACCGGCGGCGCGGGCTTCGTCGGCAGCAGCGTCGGGCTGAGGCTCAAGCGCGACCGGCCGGACGACCGGGTCGTCGCCTTGGACAATCTCCGTCGCCGCGGCAGCGAGCTGGCGCTGGAGCGCCTGGGCCGCGGCGGAGTGGAGTTCCGGCATGGCGACATCCGGAATTCCGAGGACCTGGCCGACGCCGGGCCGTTCGACCTGCTAATCGAGTGCTCGGCCGAGCCCTCCGTCCACGCCGGCTACGCGGGCAACCCGGGCTACGTGGTCAACACCAATCTAGTAGGCACGATCAACTGCCTGGAGGCGGCGAGACTCCAGCGGGCGGACGTGATCTTCCTCTCCACCAGCCGCGTGTACCCCATCGACGGACTGAGGTCGCTGCCCCTGGAGCTTCGAGACCGGCGCTTGGTCCTCCCGGAGGGCCGCTCGGGGCCGGGCTGGTCGGCCGCCGGGATCACGACCGAGTTTCCGCTCGACGGCAGCCGCTCCATCTACGGCGCCACCAAGCTCTGCTCGGAGCTGCTGTTGACCGAGTATCGGGCCATGTACGGGATGCGAACGGTGATCAACCGCTGCGGCGTCATCGCGGGCCCTTGGCAGATGGGCAAGGTCGATCAGGGGTTCTTCGTGCTCTGGGCGGCGCGCCATCTCTTCGGGCGCCCGCTCCGCTACATCGGTTTCGGCGGCCAGGGGCATCAGGTGCGCGACGTCCTCCACGTGGACGACCTCTGCGACCTGCTGGCGATCCAGAGCTCGGCGATCGAGCGCTTCGACGGCGCTACCTTCAACGTCGGAGGCGGCCCCGAAAGCAGCGTCTCCCTGGCCGAGCTGAGCGATCTCTGCGCCGCGCGGGTGGAGCGCCCGCTCGAGATCGGCGCCGAGCCCGAGACCCTGCCGGCCGACGTGCCCTACTACGTGACCGACAACTCCACCGTCGAGGCGGCGACCGGATGGCGGCCGCGGCGTGGACCGGAGACCCTCCTCGACGACGTGTTCCGCTGGCTGCGGGACAACGAGAGCCGCCTCGCCGCCGTGCTCGGCGGAGCTTGAGTCCGTCCGGATCCGCTCGCCCGTACCGCCGTCCATGCCCCTGAAAGTCGAGTCCTACGCCGCCTGGGAGCAGCAGGGAGTTCCGGGACTCCTCTCGGTCGTCATCCCGGCGCACAACGAGGCGGGCAACATCGAGGATACCGTGACCCGGCTCGTGCGGACGCTGGGAGAGGCCGGCATCCATCACGAGATCCTGGTGGTCAACGACAACAGCACCGACGACACCGAGCCGCTGCTGCAACGCCTGCAAGACGAGCTGCCGTCCGTGCGATATGTCAACAACGACGGCGAGAACGGCTTCGGATTCGCCGTGCGCGTCGGGCTGTCGGAGTTCCGGGGCGACGCGGTCGCGGTCTTCATGGCGGACTGTTCCGACGATCCGCGTGACTTGGTGCGCTTCTACAACCGGCTGCGCGAAGGGTACGACTGCGTGTTCGGCACCCGCTTCGGGCGCGGCGGCAAGGTGATCGACTACCCATGGCCGAAGCTCGTCCTCAACCGGCTGGGCAACTGGTTGATCCAGCTCCTGTTCGTGTCCGACTACAACGACACCACCAACGCCTTCAAGCTCTACCGCCGAGAGGTGATCGCCGGCCTGTCGCCGCTTCTCTCCCATCACTTCAATCTGCTGGTCGAGCTGCCGCTCAAGTCGATCGTGCGCGGCTACCGGTACGCCGTGGTCCCCAACAGTTGGCACAACCGGAAGCGCGGCATCTCCAAGTTCAAGATCCGCGAGATGGGCTCCAGGTATCTGTTCATCATCCTCTACTGCCTGATCGAGAAGCTGCTATCGCGAGGCGACTACAGCCGCCGGGGGAAACCTCGCGAAGTCGCCGGCCCGGCGGCGGCCTCCGGGGTGCTCAAGGTGGCGCGGGCGACGGAGGGGCTGATCATGCTGGGCGCCGGGGCGCTATTTTTTCTCGCCGCGATCTCACTCGGCGGAGCGGCCTCGACCCCGTCCCTGGACCCGTCCTGGGCTCAGGCGCTCGGAGAGGCGTTCCGGCGCTCCCTTCTCTTCGGCGAGGACATCGTCTTCACCTACGGGCCCTGGAGCTACTTTCAATCGCCAAATTCGCCCTATATCCGGGAGCTTTTCCCTGGGTTCATCGCGACCCAGGCGCTGCTGACGTTGGCCTACGGGCTCGTGCTGTTCGGCAATCTGTACCGTCTTCAATCGCGCCTGGAGCGGTTCTTGATCCTGTGCGTGATCCTGCTCATTGGAACCGGGTCCCCGCCGACCCTGCCCTATGTCGCGATCCCGGCAGCAGTCGCCCTGGCGGTGGACGACCGCTGGAAGGGAACGCGACTCGGCACCACGATGCTCGTCCTCGTCCCCGCGCTCTTCGCGTTCGTGGCCCTAGGCAAGTTCTCGCATTTTCCATTGGCCGTGCTCGGCACCCTGGCCATCGCCGCCTGCCATCTGGCGCCGATCCGGTCCCGCTCGGCTGTCCCGGTCGCAGTCTTCTCCGGCGCCGTCGGAGTCCTGTGGATCGCCGGCGGCCAGACCCTCGGCAACCTGTGGCCCTTCCTGCGGGAATCCTTCATCCTCGCATCCGCCTACAGCGACGGCATGTCGCTCGCCTTCAAGCCCTCGGAGCTCTTCCTGGCGCTGGTGGCCATGGGGTTGTTCGTGCTCTTGGTGGCCTTCCACGTCCAGTTTTCGGGCCGCGATCGCGCCGCGCTCGCCGTCGCGGTTACCTCGCTGGGCGCTCTCTTCCTCGCCTGGAAGGTCGGCTTCGTCCGGCAGGACGGCCACACCGCGAACTTCCACTACTTCGTGACCTTCGGCGCTTTCTGGGTCAGTTTCGATCACGCCGGGTGGTTGCGCCGGGTCGGCTTGCCCGCGCTCCGCTTCTCCATCGTCGCCCTCGGGATGCTCGGGCTGACTCAGATTGCGGCCACATTCGACTCCAGCCTTGCCGACTCGATCCGACACAACGTCGGGAAGGCCGCATACAGCGTGCGCGTTCTCCCGAGAATCGACGAACTGTCGGCGCAGCGGGAGGTCGAGGTCGAGATGCTCCGCACCCAGTATGCGCTGCCAAAAACGAACGAGATCGTCGGCGACTTCCCGATCGACGTCGTCTCCGTCCAGCAGGGGATCCTGTTTCTCAACCGCCTGAACTGGGCTCCCCGGCCGGTGTTTCAGAGCTACGCCGCGCTCACGGATTCCCTGCTCGACCTCAACGGGGATTTCTTCTCCGGACCGCACGCCCCGCCGTTCGTCCTTCTCAGTCTGGTCCCCATCGATAACCGGTTTCCGATGACCTGCGATTCACAGACTCTCTTGCACCTGCTACGGGATTACCGCCTGCGGTCCACGGAAGGCGAGTATCTTCTGCTCAAGCGGCGTCCCGCGCCGAAGCGGGAGCGGCGAGACCGGAAGGTCCTGGCCGAACGCAGGTTCGCCCTGGGAGAGGTCGTGGATCTCGGCCGATTCGCGGATCGCCCCTACCTGGTGGAGCTCGACATCCGGCCGACCGCGATCGGCCGCCTGATGAAGCTCGTCTACCGCTACCCCCCCGACCTCAATCTGCACGTCGAGGCCACGGACGGCTGGCGCCGCAGCTACCGCCTGGTCCCGGGGATCGCGGGGGGGCCGTTCCTGCTCAATCCCCTGGTGCTGAAGACCGACGACTTCAAGGCCTGGTACAAGCGCCGGCCACTGCGCCGGCTGGCCCGCTTCCGGGTCACGCTCGAGGGCGAGCGCCCCTGGAGCGTCCTCCAGGAAGAGATCGGACTGAGAGTGATCGAGTTCGACTTCGCCAGGGGCCTGGGTCGCGGACGCCCGCAGCCGGGCGAATCCGACGGCTGACGCCTGGACGCGACCTCGGTCAGCGCGCCACTGCGCTCGGTCGGGGTCCTGCGCCTGGAGGCGGCGACCCGGCGCGAGCGCTAGCCGATCTGCCCGCAGCATCAGAGTAGGGCCAGAACGCCGTCCCCGTCGGTCCCGGCGAAAGCACGGCCACGAGCGTCGCGGCCGGCAGCGTGCTAGACTCCGCCCGTCCGTGCCGGGCCGGAGCCGCACGCCAGCGGCGCTTCGCAGGGCCGTCGACCCGGACGATCGCGGGCTCCCGACACAGACCTGGAGACCGGCGGCTGGCGAGGCGGAGATCGCCTCGGCGGCCGCGAGCGAATCGAAACCCCGGCCGGCGCACCCGATGACCTCGATCCTGGGAATCTCCGCCTTCTATCACGACAGCGCCGCGGCGCTCGTCGTGGACGGCGAGATCGTGGCCGCCGCCCAGGAGGAGCGTTTCAGCCGCAAGAAGCACGACTACGAGTTCCCGCAGCGGGCGATCGACTACTGCCTCGCCGAGGCCGGCCTCGATCCGGCCGAGCTCGACCACGTCGCCTTCTACGACAAGCCGCTGAAGAAGTTCGAGCGGCTGCTCGAGACCTACGTGGTCTACGCGCCGGTCGGCTTCCGCTCCTTCCGCCAGGCGATGCCGCTGTGGCTCAAGCAGAAGCTCTGGCTGCCACGGGAGATGGACCGCGGCCTGCGCAAGAAGTTCCGCGGCCGCTACGTCTTTACCGAGCACCACGAGTCGCACGCCGCGAGCGCCTTCTACCCCTCGCCCTTCGAAGAAGCCGCGATCCTGACCATGGACGGGGTCGGCGAGTGGGCGACCGCGAGCTTCGGCAGCGGTCGCGGCAACCGCATCGAGCTCACCCACGAGCTCCACTTCCCGCACTCCCTCGGCTTGCTCTATTCGGCCTTCACCTACTACACCGGCTTCAAGGTCAACAGCGGCGAGTACAAGCTGATGGGGCTGGCCCCCTACGGCAAGCCGATCTACGCCGACCTGATCCTCGAGCGGCTGCTGGATCTGAAGGAGGACGGGTCCTTCCGCATGGAC
>JBFJMD010000077.1:0-8851 GCA_041634115.1 Thermoanaerobaculia bacterium
CCCGGCGGCACGCTGCCGGCGGGGCTCGCGAAGCGGGTCGTGGGGGGCGAGCTGCCCTAGTCGGGGCTGCGCGGACCGCGGCGCGGGGGGCGCCGCCGCAGAGTTGACCGCCGAGATCGCCATCGACGCCGACCGCATCCTCGCCGAGGCGCGGGCGCTCTCCTACCCGCGCTACCCTGGCACCGAGGGCGACCGGCGGGCGATCGCCCGGGTGGCGGAAGCGCTCGAGGCGGCGGGGCTCGAGGTCGCGGTCGAGGAGTTCAGCTACGACGTGAGGCCGGCCTTCCGGGCGCTCAAGGCGATGCTCGCCGGCTCGGCGGCGCTCCTCGCCGCCGCCGGCTTCCTCGTCGACGCCGCGCCCGGCTGGGCCGCGGCGGCGGTCGCCCTGGCGCTCGCCGCCGGCGGGGTCTTCCTCGCCTGGACCCCCGGCCTCGAGCGCATCTACCACGCGGCCGGCCCGACCGTCACGGCGAACGTCGTCGGCCGCCGCCGCGCCGCCCGGCCGCGGCTCACCCTGATCCTTCTCGCCCACCACGACAGCAAGTCGCAGAACCTGACCCTGCCGGTACGGGTCGGGCTGACCCTGGTCGCCCTGGCCGGGGCGCTAGGGCTGGCGGTTCTGGTCGCGCTCCGGCTCGCCGGCGCCTCGGCGGGCCCCGGGTGGCTCCCCGAAGCGGCCGGCCTCGCCGCCGCGGCGGCGCTCCTCGGCCTTGCGACGCTCGAGAGCGGCAACCGCTCGCCGGGGGCGACCGACAACGCCGGCTCGGTCGGGATCCTGCTCGAGCTCGCCCGCAAGCTCCCCGCCGCCGTGCCCGAGGGCGTCGAGCTGATCTTCCTCTCGCCGGGCGCCGAGGAGGACCACATGGTCGGCGCCATGCGCTTCCTCGACCGCCACCTGGAGGAGCTCCGGCCCCGGCCGCTGCTGGCGATCAACTTCGACGGCGCCGGCCTCCCCGGCCGCCCCGTGCTGATCGAGCGCTACGGCTTCGGCCGTCCCTTCTCTCCGACCCTCTCGACCGCCGCCCGCCGCGCCGCCGCCCGGCTCGGCCTGCGCGTCCGCGGCGTCCTGATTCCCCCCGCCCTCGGCGTCGACGCGATCCCCTTCGCCCACCGCGGCGTCGAGTGCCTCACCTTTGCCAGCGGCGGCCTCTCCAAGGCCGTCCTCGCCGTCCACTCGAAGAACGACCGCCCCGAGAACCTGAGCCGGGGCGCCCTCGATCGGGTGGCGAGGCTGGCGGCGGAGGTCGTCCTGGACGTCACCGCACCCGCTTTCGCCGATTCCGGATGTAGTCCGCGAGGATGAACTCCCCGAGGTCGTACGGCGAGGCGAAGTAGGCGCGGCCGCGGTTGATCCGCGTCAGCTTCTCGACGAAGTCGGTCAGCAGCGGATCCGTCGCCAGCATGAACGTCGTGATCACGATCCGCTTGCGCCGGCAGAGGTCCGCCTCCTCCAGCGTCCGGTTGACGATCTTCATGTCGAGGCCGAACGGGTTCTTGTAGATCCGCCCCCCCACGGTGATCGCCGACGGCTTGCCGTCCGTGATCAGGAAGATCTGCTTGTTCGGCTGCTTGGTGCGGGCCAGGAGCGAGCGCGCGAGCTGCAGCGCCTCCCGGGTGTTCGTGTGGTAGGGCCCGGCCTGGACGTAGGTCAGGTCCGAGAGCTCGACCTCCTCGGCGCGGTCGCCGAAGAGGATCACCCCCAGCGCGTCCTTCGGGTACTTCGTGGTGATCAGCTCGGTGAGCGCCAGCGCCACCGTCTTCGCCGGCGTGATCCGGTCTTCGCCGTAGAGCACCATCGAGTGGCTGATGTCGATCGCCACCACCGTCGAGCAGGCGGTGAGGTGCTCCGACTCGTAGACCTCGAGGTCCTCCTCGGCGATCTCCAGCCCGCCGAGCGTGCGCTTCAGCGTGTTCTCGACCGAGCCCGCGGCGTCCAACCGGTGCAGCTCGTCGCCGAAGCGGTAGGGGCGCTTCTCCGGCAGCCGCTCGCCGCCGTCGCCGGCCCAGCGCACCGGGTGGTAGCCGGGGCCGGCCTTGCGCAGCCCCTGGAAGATCTCCTCGAAGGCCGAGCGCCGGATGCGGCGCTCGCCGGTGGAGGAGAGGGTCAGCCCCCCCTCGCCGTCCCGCTCCAGCAGGCGCTGGCGCTCGAGGTCGGCGAAGAAGGCGTCGAGGTCGACCGACTCGTCGAGGTAGCCCTGCTGCTGCAGGTAGCGCATCCACTCCATCGCCTCCTCGACGTCGCCGCCGGCGGCGAGCAGGAGCTGGTTGAAGAGGCGCAGCAGGTCGAGGCCGGCCAGCAGCGCCTTGAGCAGGTCGGGGTCGAGATAGCGGTAGCGGTGGCGCATGGCGCCCGGGCTAGTTCACCTCGCCGCGGCCGCGCGCCTCCCGGCGCCGCTTCAGGAGCTGGAACTTCACCAGCTCCTTGTAGGTGACGCCGCTGTCGAGGTCCTCGCGGGCGAGCTTGAGGTGCTGGTGCAGGCCCTCCAGCACCAGCTCGGCGGCGAAGGCGCGGTCGCCGTCGCCGGCGTGCTCCGCCGCCAGGTCGAGGAGCCCCGGCACCCGCGCCAGCTCGGACTCGTAGTCGGCGCGGGGCAGCTCGTCGGAGACCAGCACCTCGTTGCCGGCGGCGAACCAGGCCACGATCGCGGCGTAGGGGCCGGTGTCGTCCTCCCCGCCGGAGCCCACCTCGCGGCCGACCTCCGGGAAACGCTCGTCGAAGAGCTTGCGCACCGCCTGGCCGACGATCTGGCGGGCGACGACCTCGACCCCCTTCTGCTCGCCCTCGTAGACCATCTCCACCTTGCCGGTGATCGCCGGCAGCAGCATCTGGAGGTCGCAGAGGCGCGTTTTCGAGGGGCTCTCGCCGGTCGCCAGCGCCCGCCGCTCGAGGTTCGAGACCAGCAGCTCCAGGGCCGAGATCGAGACCCGGGCGGAGACCCCGGAGGTCTGGTCCACCATCTCGGAGTCGCGGGCGGCGACCGTGATCTCCTCGATCAGCCGCCGCACGTCGGCGGAGATCTCGACCGGCGAGTCCGGCCGCTCGGCCCACGCCTCCTGGGCGGTGATGCGCTCGGCGACCGCGAGGTCCTGCGGGTAGTGGGTCAGGATCTGCGACGAGATCCGGTCCTTGAGCGGGGTGATGATGCTGCCGCGGTTGGTGTAGTCCTCGGGGTTGGCGGAGAAGACCATCAGCACGTCGAGCGGGATCCGCACCGGGAAGCCGCGGATCTGCAGGTCGCGCTCCTCCAGGATGTTGAGCAGCCCGACCTGGATGCGCGGCACCAGGTCCGGCAGCTCGTTGATCGCGAAGATGCCGCGATTGGTGCGCGGGATGATGCCGAAGTGGATCACCTCCGGGTCGGCGAAGGTGAGCTTGCGGGTGGCGGCCTTGATCGGGTCGATGTCGCCCAGCAGGTCCGAGATCGAGACGTCCGGGGTGGCCAGCTTCTCGCCGTAGCGGGCGTCGCGCGGCAGCCAGTCGACGGGGGCCTCGTCGCCGGCCTCGGCCACGAGCCGCTGGCCCCAGGTCGAGACCGGCGCCAGCGGGTCGTCGTTGAGCTCGCTGCCGGCGAGCACCGGGATCTCGTCGTCGAGGAGATCGACCAGCGCCCGCAGGATTCTCGACTTCGCCTGGCCGCGCAGCCCGAGCAGGATGAAGTCGTGCTCGGCGAGGAGCGCGTTGACGATCCCCGGGATGACCGTGCGCTCGTAGCCGAGGACCCCGGGGAAGAGCGGCTCGCCTCCCGCCAGCACCCGCCGAAGGTTGTCCCGGATCTCCCGCTTGACCGTGCGCGGACGGTAGCCGGCTTGGCGCAGCTCGCCGAGGTTCCGGGCACGATGGTCGCGCGCGCTCGACGCCGCCATCAGTCCTGCGCCTCCAGCCAGCGCTCCGCGTCGATCGCCGCCTTGCAGCCGGTGCCGGCGGCGGTCACCGCCTGGCGGTAGCTGGGATCGACGACGTCGCCGCAAGCGAAGACCCCCTCCACGTTGGTGCGGGTCGTCGGCTCCGCGGCGACGATGTAGCCCTTGGCGTCCATGTCCAGCTTGCCGCGGAAGACCTCGGTGTTCGGCGTGTGGCCGATGGCGACGAAGACCCCCTGGCAGGGGTACTCCGACTCGGCGCCGGTTTTCACGTCGCGCAGCCGGACGCCGCGAACGCCCTCCTCGCGGCTGCCGAGCACCTCCTCGACCGTGCTGTTCCAGACGAAGGCGATCTTGGGGTTGGCCCGGGCGCGGTCCTGCATGATCTTCGAGGCCCGGAGCTCGTCGCGCCGGTGGACCACGGTGACCTTGGTCGCGAACTTGGTCAGGAAGGTCGCCTCCTCCATGGCCGAGTCGCCTCCCCCCACGACCACGAGCTCCTTGCCCTTGAAGAAGAAGCCGTCGCAGGTCGCGCAGGCCGACACCCCGTAGCCCAGCAGGTGCTTCTCGGATTCGAGCCCCAGGTAGCGGGCCGTGGCGCCGGTGGCGACGATCAGCGCCTGGGCGCGGTAGCTGGCGGCATCGGTGGTGACCGTGAAGGGGCGCCGCCCGAGGTCCACGGCGGTGGCGGCCTCGAACTTGACCTGCGCCCCGAAGCGCTGGGCCTGCTTGCGCATCACGTCCATCAGCTCCGGCCCGAGGATGCCCTCGGGGAAGCCGGGGTAGTTCTCGACGTCGGTGGTGATCGTGAGCTGGCCGCCCGGCTGGTTGCCCTCGAGGACGAGCGGCGCCAGGTTGGCGCGCGCCGCGTAGAGCGCCGCGGTCAGGCCGGCGGGCCCCGAGCCGAGGATCAGGACCCGGTGCATGTCGTTCGTCGGCTGAGATTCGTCCATCGGCTCTCCTGGTGCGC
This sequence comes from Thermoanaerobaculia bacterium, assembly GCA_041634115.1. Taxonomy (GTDB): domain Bacteria; phylum Acidobacteriota; class Thermoanaerobaculia; order Multivoradales; family JAHEKO01; genus JBFJMD01. Next base: position 4,832 of record JBFJMD010000077.1, read on the forward strand.
GCTCGCTGGGTGGGGGGAAGAACGGGCGGTTCGGATCGGGTGGATACTATCGCACCGGCGGCGGCCGCCGTCGCCGTCTTGGGCCGGCCGGTGGCCGGGAGCTACAATCAGCGCGGGGGGCGCCCCGGCGGCGCCGCCCCGGACGACTCATACGGTACGAACGCATCGATCGGAGGGCTTATTTCCCATGTTGGTGAGCGACAAGCTGCTGGCGGCACTCAACGAGCAGGTGGGGCACGAGCTCGGGGCCGCGAACCAGTACACGGCGATCGCGGCGCACTTCGACGGGCAGAGCCTGGGCGGGCTCGCCCGCTTCTTCTACGCCCAGTCCGACGAGGAGCGCGAGCACGCGATGAAATTCGTGAAGTTCATCGTCGACGCGGGCGGCAAGCTGGCGATCCCGGAGATTCCGGCGCCCCGGGCCGACTTCGGCACTGCCGAGGAGGCGGTGGGTCTGGCGCTCGAGTCGGAGAAGCGGGTGACCGCGCAGATCTACGCCCTGGTCGAGGGGGCGAAGGCGGATTCAAACTACATCGCCCTGCGCTTCCTGGACTGGTTCGTGGAGGAGCAGTTCGAGGAGATCACCTCGATGGAGGAGCTGCTCCAGGTCGTCCGGCTCGCCGGGCGCGACCGGCTGCTGGCAGTCGAGGAGCACCTCGAACGCGAGGGCAAGCTGCCGGACGCCCCGGAGGAGTAGCGCCCGCAAGAGGCCGGAGGGAGGCGTCCTCTTGACAGGGAGCTTCGGCTCGGAAAGAATCTGAAGATTGCCAACTATCTTGTGAGGAAATCATGACCGGAGCGAACTCGGCACGGAAGGTGCGAGCGAGCGCGGCCTTCGTGGCGGCGGCACTGCTCGGCGGGTCGGCGGCGGCGACGGCCGAGGTGCCGATCGAGACCCTCGACTTCGAGGACCAGGCGCCGAAGTGCGTGGTCTCGCGGGTCCAGAGCAACTGGGGGAGCGGTCCGATCTTCGTCCACGGTCTGAGCCCCCGCTACGCCGCCGCCGAGAACGCGGCGCTGGTGGTCGACACCACGCTCGATCCGCCGGCCGACGACCGCGACCTGCGCACTCCGAGCACCGCCGGGATCTCCAAGCTCACCAACTCCCGTCCGCTCTACAACGCGCTCATCATCAGCAAAGTGAGTCCCCGGGACGGGTACGTCGCATCGCCCGACGACGAAGACCTGCCGGGCGGCAAGCTGCGATTCGATTTCTCGGAGATGGAATCGGGGCCCGAGAAGACCCGGGGCGTGACGTTCCACGGCCTGACCCTGATCGATCGGGACGGGGGGGTCGTGCGCCTGCGGCTGTTCCGCGAGGCCACCGAGGAGCCGTTCGCCCGGATCGAGAGCCGTCCCGCCTCCGCGGCCGAGTCGAGCTACGGCCTCTCGGTCGTGGACCGGACGGACCGCTTCCTGGTCGGGAAGCTGCTCCGGAGCCCGTTCCTCGAGTTCGAGATCCGGCCGACGCGCATCGACAACAGCGTCCAGGTGCTCGACGTCGCCGAGCTCCGGGCGACGGGCGCCGAGTCGCGGGCGACCCTGGGCGAGACCTCTCCGTACCCGGACGGGATCCCCGGCGTGGTCCGCATGGAGATCGAGCTCGAAGGCTCGGGCGCCGTGGACGAGATCCGCTTCCGGGGGAAGCCGCGGCACGCCCAGGGCGCCGACCAGCGTCGAGAGCGGGACCTGTGGGAGGAGCTGAGCAAGACGCTCGACATCGACCGCGAGAGAAAGAAGTTCGAGAAGGGGTGGAAGCAGATCCGGAAGGAGGCGGAGAAGGAGGGCGCCCGCGACTACGACGCCGAGATCGCCCTGCTCGAGGAGACGCGCGATCGGCTGATCGAGAAGCTCCAGTGTCCGGGCATGCGGTGCGGCTGTCCCGAGATGAGCCCCCTGCGGGCGTGGGTCCGGCAGCGCTTCGAGGTGGCGCGGGCGAGCGTCGAGGCGGCGCGGGAGGGCGAGCCGGTCGTCAGCTCCGCGGGCGCCGCGGCCGTCCGGCCGTCGCTGGCGCGGCTCCGTCTCGGCCCCGGTCCGGCCCCCGGACTCGCCCTGGCCCAGAGCGCGGAATCCGACGGCGGCATCCTGTCGTTCATCGAGATCGAGCTCTGGGGTCCGCTGAAGCGCGTCTTCGGAGGCGAGCAGGAGGGGAAGGTGACGGTGCGGCTGAGCGTCAAGGGCTGCGACTCCTATCGCTTCAGCACCGACTCGGAGCACACCGAGAAGAGCGCGGCGCGCCTCAGGCGCTGCGGCGAGGAGGCCGAGATCTACATCGGACGCTACGAGGTCGGATGCTCGTCGGGGAGCAGCGACTGGCGGCCGCTCGGCACCTTCGACCTGGTCAAGGACGAAGAGCTGGTGCGCGATGGCCGCGTCGTCTTGAGCTGCGAGCGGACGGCCGAGCTGGTCGAAGAGGACCCCGGCCCCTCCGGCGCCGAGGTCGTCCCCGCTACATCGAGCTGACCGCCTTCTGCAGCTTGGCGTACATGCCGACCAGGGCGCGCTTGCGGTTTGCCCCCCGGAGGTCCTCGAGGGTCTTTTTCATCGGATCGTCGAGCAGCGACTGGAACTTGGTGATCTCCTCGTGGTCGATGAACACGGTGCTGGGACTGAGATGAATCCAGAAGATCTTCTTCTCCGCCTTTTCGAGGAGCAGCGGCAGCTCGATTCCGGTGATGAAATCCGAGTCGAGGAAGTCCTGACTGACAAGTAGCAGCCCCGCCTTGGCCGTCTCGAGGAACTCCAGGATCTTCTTCTTCCACTCCTCGCCGGCCTCGATCCGGCTGTCGTCCCAGAGGTCGATCTCCCCCTTCTGCACCAGCTTGGTCAGGTACTTCTTGATCGTCTCGAGCCACTTCGTGTCCCGGTGCGAGTAGCTGACGAAGATGAGCGGCTGCACCTCGAGCGCCCGCTCCGCGAAGTGGATGAAGCGCACGACGAGGTTCTCCTCGTCGATCTCGAAGGTCACCTCCAGCCGCGGATCGCGGTGCAGGTAGACGAGCTCGGGGCCGTCGGTCTCGGCCGGGGTGATGCGCTCCGCGTGGAGCTCCCGGAACGCGGCCGGATCGGCGGACAGCTCGAGCTCGATCTCCATGGAGGCGGTCAGCAGCTCGCGCCGGAGCTCGCGCCGGGACGTCTGGGCTTCGCGGGTGTGCTCGGCGAAGTAGGTCTCCGCCGTCATTCCGGCCCGCTCCCGGTCGGCCGGTCCGGTCCGCTACCTTCGAGCGCGACGACTCTCAAGACGCGCCGAGAGGGATCGATCTCGTAGCGGAGGCGGAGTGGGGTGCCCGGGATCTCGAGGGTGTAGTGGCCGGTCGTCGGATCGGAGACGGCGGCGGCGGGACGCGGGTCGTCGGAGAGCGCCAGGATCTGGTCTCCGACCTTGAGCGCCGTCTCGGGCTCGAGCCGGGCGCGGGATCGGAGGACCTCGGTGGTTTGACGCACCGCGTGACCCGTCTGCCCGCTCTTCTTGCGGCTTCTCGCCGAGCGCAGGCTGCGATCGCGCTCGGTCAGGATCTGACTGCTCTCGACCTCGGTGACGTTGCGGTACGCCTGGGCAGTCAGCCCGGGCGCCGCAGCGCCGGCGACCGCCGCCCGCTCCTGGTCGGCCAGGGCCCGGCGCAAGCCCTGGACGATCTCCAGGCGCTTCCGGGCCCTCTGCACCAGCGGCTGGAAGAGCAGGCTGAAGGCGACGCCGGCGAAGGAGACCGCCAGCAGGATGGAGTTGATCCAGCCGATCCTCGCGATCGCGACGCTCCATTTGCCGATCATCACGGCGAGCAGGAGCAGGCAGAGCACCGCGAAGGCGGTGAGCAGGAGGGACCAGAGTGCGCTCAGCAGCCGCGAGCCGAGGCCGCGGCGAACCGCGATGAGCGGCGCCAGCTGCTGGCGCAGCCCCAGCCGGTTGCGCAGCCTCTCGTGGCGCCAGAGCTTGAGGAACAGGGGCAGGTTGAGTGCGGCGCCGACGACCGCGATCAGCGCCAGGGCCATGACGGCGTAGAGGTAGGCGTCGCTGCGGAC
>JBFJMD010000078.1:0-8505 GCA_041634115.1 Thermoanaerobaculia bacterium
GCGAGGAGCGGCACCGAGGGCGCCGCCTTCCGCACGTCGAAGCTGGCCGCGAGGCTCGGGTCTTCGATCGCCTTGCGCTGCGAGCCCACGCCGATCGCGATCTTCGCCTCCTCGGCGGCGATCGCCAGGTTGCGGTTGATCCGCGTCGCTTCCTCGGTGCCTCCGGTCATGCAGGAGATGAGCAGCGGCGCCTCCAGGCGCCGGCCGAGGAAGTGGGTCCCGAGGTCGATGTCGTCGTAGTCGATCTCGGGCAGCGCCCGGTGCTCGAAGTCGAGCGCCTCGAAGAAGTTGCCGCCGAGCTGCATCTGCCGCTCGAGCGCGAGGTCGATGTGCTCGGCCTTGCGGTCGCGCTCGGCCGCCGCGGCGTCGGCGCGCCTCTCGAGCGGTCTCACCATCTGCGCTTCCTCAGGTAGTCGGCGAGGCCCTCGAAGAACAGGCGCCCTTCCGGCGCGAGCTCGAGCCCTGCGAGCCGCCGGGCGGCGGCGCTCAGCCGCTCCTCGATCATCCCCAGCACCCGGCGCTCGGCGCCGCTGTCGCGGATGATCGCCTGCACGCGCTCGACCTCGGAGCGCGAGAGCGCCGGGTTGCCGAGCGCCGCGCGCACGAGCGCGGCGTCGGCGGCGCCGGCCCGCTCGAGCGTGGCGTGGATGAGCACCGTGTACTTGTTCTCGGCCAGGTCCGACCCGACGGGCTTGCCGACCTCCCGTGAATCCCCGAACATGCCCAGCAGGTCGTCCTGGAGCTGGAAGGCCTCGCCGATGCTCGAGCCGACGCGGGAGAGGTCCGCGACCGTCTCCTCCGGCGCCCGCGCCATCAGCGCCCCCAGCTCGACGGGGCGCTGCATGCTGTAGCGCCCGGACTTCATGCGCAGCACCCGCAGCAGGTCCTCCTCGGTGAGCCCGCTGCGGTAGCCGGCGGTCAGCTCCAGGTACTGCCCGACGATCACCTCCCGGCACATCGTGGCGAAGCAGCGCCGCACCTCGGCGCCGGAGCCCCCCTCGTCGGCGGCCGCGTGGAAGAGCTCGGCCGCGTAGGAGTAGGCGAGGTCGCCGAGCAGGATCGCGACCGACTGGCCGTGGCGATCGGGGCTGCCGCCCCATCGCCGCCGCCGGTGGTCCTCCGCGAAGGCGACGTGGGCCGACGGCTGCCCGCGCCGGGTCTCCGCCCGGTCCATGATGTCGTCGTGGATCAGCAGATAGGTGTGCAGCAGCTCGACCGCCATCGACGGCCGCAGGATCCATTCGGCGTCGCCGCCGCAGCCGCGGTAGGCGTAGTAGAGCAGCGCCGGCCGCAGCCTCTTGCCGCGGCCGAGGACGTAGGGGTCGAGCTTGCCCACCAGCTCGGCGGCCTCCGGCGCTTCGGCCGTGATCTCCGCGCGACGGGCCCGCAGCCACTCCTCGAGCCGCGACCCGAGCTCGCCGCGGAAGCTCTCGAGGAGCTCCCAGAACGGCCCCCGCGCCGGCGGCGTCGCCTCCGCCGCGGCCGGGCGCGTCGTGCTTTCGGAGGCCGGCGCGCCGGCCTTGAGATGGAGATCGGAGCTCATCGTATGATCCGTCAAAACCGAGCGCCTCTTCCCTTGCCGTCGGCCCGGGAAGAGGCGACTTGAAGAATCGGTCGTCGTTGTCCGAAAGCCGCTCACCCAACCACGCCGGGCCGGGTCCCCCCCTCGGGTGGAGTCGGCCGCCGGAACCTGCCGATCCCGGCTATCTTATAGGTAGATCCCCTCGGGTGGAAGTTGGTAGAGAATCGGGGTCCCGCCGGGATGGGCGGCAGGTCTTCAGGGCCGGGTCTCGGCCTCCTCGAGGAACGGCAGCAGGGCGTGGGAGAAGCGGACGGCGGGAGGCGGGGTCCAGTCGGGGTCGTCGCTGGTGATGAAGCCCAGGCTGGGGTCGCGGTCGAGCGCCCCGTGGGTCCACCGCAGCCGCCCCTGGGTGAGCCGCGCAGCGAGCTCCGTGCGCACCAGCCCGAACATGTAGCCCGGCGCCACCGAGCAGAGCAGCGAGGCGGGATTCTCCACCAGCTCGAAGCCCGCGGCGATCCGGTAGAGCGCGTCCGGGTAGACCGCCTCCCGGCTCTCCTCGAGCCACCAGGCGTCCGGGAAGAACAGCCGCTCCGGCTCGCCGGCGCGCCGCCGCAGCCGCTCGAGGATGGCGGCGAAGCCGAGCGGATCCCCGCTCCCCGGGTGGTACGCGAAGGCTCCGTCCTCGGCGCGGCGCTCGACGCCGGCGTGGCCGCGGGCGCTGGCGATCTCCCAACCGGCGGCGGACGGGAAGACGCAGAGGTCGACCCCGTCGACCTCGGCGATCGCCGCGGCCAGCTCGGCGCGGGTCTCGGGCGCGGTGTAGACCTCGAAGCTCGACACCAGGCCGAAGGGAGCGAGCGCCACGTCCCGCGGGCCGGCGAGGCGCGAGACCAGCCGGAAGCCGCGCTCGGCGAGGCGGCCGCGCAGGCCCCGCCAGACGTTGACCAGCGGCTCGCCGCCGCCGATCCCGTGGTCCGAGAGCAGCACGGCGCGAAACGGCCGGTCCGGGTGCCGCCGCCGAGCCTCGCGGAGCGTCCGGTCGAGGTTCCTCACCACCTCCTCCATCGCCTCCGGCGCCAGCAGGTGGGCCACCATGTCGGTGGTCTCGACGTAGACGAAGAAGCGCTCCTCGTCCGACTCCAGGAAGACCTCGACCGCCTTCTCCACCCTCCAGTTGCTCGCCCGCACCGGCCGCAGGGCCGCGAGCGCGCTCCGCAGGACCCCCTTGCGCGTCCAGTCGAAGAACTCGCGCCAGGGAAACTCGATGTTGAAGTAGCTGACTGGGCCGCCGCCGCGCACCCGGCGGCGCTCCCAGTCGAAGAACCGCGCCTCGTAGCCGGGCGAGCGCCCCACCCCGGCCGGTCCCAGGATGCCGACCAGGGCGATGCTGGTCGACGACGGGAAGGTGCTGATCAGCGGCACCGGGGGGTGAAAGCCGCGCAGCGCCGCCTCCTCGCCGAGCGCGGGATCGGAGACCCTGGCGACGGTCGAGAAGGCGACGGAGTCGAGCACGATGAAGAGCGTCCGCCGCGGCGCCTCGGCCGCCGCCGGCGCGGCGACGGCTCCGGGCGGACCGAGCAGTCCGAGCAGTCCGAGCAGTCCGAGCCGGGCGACGAGCGCGCGCGGGCCTGGAGGCTTCACTCCGCCACCATTTCCGAGGCGACCTCCGCGAGCCGCCGCGCGCCGTCGCGCAGCCGCGAGCGGAGCCGGCGAAGCGCGGGTAGCAGGGTCGGATGGCGGGCGGCGTGGCACGCCACGGCGTACCGACGCAGCCGGCCACGGGCGTCCCGAAACCGGTTGAAGTCGAGCGGCAGGTCTTCGTCCGCGGCGTCGCTCACCGCCCGCAGCACCCTCCAGGGCAGACCGCGGGCGTGGGCGAGGCGGGCCCAGGCGGCGGATTCGAGGTCGACCACGGCGGCCTCGGGGGCGCCCAACCGACTCCAGAGCTCTTCCTTCTCGGCCGCGGTGCAGACGATCCGGGGCACGCTCACCGCGACGCCGACCCGCGCTCGGCTATCGAGCCCTCGACCGCGCCCCGGCCAGGCGGGGGCCCAGAGCTCCGACCCGGGATCGGCCCCGTCGATCACCCGCTCGGCCACGACGACGTCGCCGACGGCGAGCGCCGGCGACAGGCCGCCGGCGATCCCGACCGCGAGCAGTGCCACCAGCTCGCGGTCCTCGAGCAGCGCCGCCAGGCCGGCAGCCGCCGCCTCGGACCCGTCGCCGGTCGCGGCGAGCGCCACCGGACGACCGCGCAGCCGACCGCACCGGATGATCAGCTCGCCGCGCCGCTCCCAGCTTCCGAACGCGACGAGCTTCCGAATCGCGTCCAGCTCCCCGTCGAGCGCGGCGACCACGCCGATCCGGCCCGACCCTGGCTCCGATCCCGCCACGAGCGGATCCTAAGCCCTCCGCACGTAGCCGTTGGCGCGAAACCAGTCGATCGCCCGCCGCAGCGCCTCCTCGACCGGCGTCTGCGGCAGGCCCAGCTCGCGGACCGCCTTGCCGGCGTCGAAGTACATCTTGTAGCGGGCAAGGCGCACCGCCTCGAGCGGCACGCTCGGCTCGCCTCCCCGCAGCCGCGCGACCGAGGTGTCCACCGCCGCGGCGGCGAGCGGGATCCAGTGCGGCAGCTTCCAGCGCGGCGCCGGCAGCCCGGTCAGCTTGGAGAGGGTCTCGAAGATCTCCCGTAGGCTCATGTTGCGGTTGCCGAGGATGTACTTCTCGCCCGGCCGCCCCTTCTCCGCCGCCAGCAAGTGGCCGGCGGCGACGTCGCGCACGTCGATCAGGTTGAGCCCGGTCTCGACGTAGGCTGGCGTCTTGCGGTTCAGGAAGTCCAGGACCACGCGGCCGGTGGCGGTGGGCTTCAGGTCGCCGTCGCCGACCGGCGTCGAGGGATTGACGATCACGACGGGCAGCCCTTTCGCCGCCCACTCCTCGGCCACCCTCTCCGCGAGGAACTTGCTGCGCTTGTAATGGCCGACCATGTCGTCGATCGTCACCGGCGTCGTCTCGGTGGCGGCGCCGCCGTCGGGCTCGAGGCCCAGGGCGCCGACCGAGCTGGTGTAGACGACGCGGGAGACTCCGGCGTCCGCGGCCGCCCGCAGCACGTTGCGGGTGCCGGCCACGTTCGAGGCGTACATCTCCTCCGGCCGCCGCGTGTAGAGACGGTAGTCCGCGGCGCAGTGGAAGACCGCGTCGCAGCCCTCCAGCGCCCGCCGCAGCGGCTCGTAGTCGCGCAGATCGCCGGCGGCGACCTCGACCTCCCGGCCCTCGAGATTCCGGCGCGGGCTGGTCGGCCGGACCAGGCAGCGGACCCGGGCGCCGCCCTCGAGCAGGGCGGCGAGCAGGTGGCCGCCCACGAAGCCGGTGGCGCCGGTGAGGAGGGCTCTCATCGGAGGCGCGGCCGGCGGCGGGCCGCGCCGGCCTGCTCTAACCGAGCAGGTTCCAGGCGGCCATGCGCACCATGTCTCCGGGGTGCTTCGGCAGGTCCTTGACGACCGAGGCCTCGAAGCCCGAGTGCATGGCGCAGTTCTGGCAGAGCCGGTCCTGGCGGGACTCCCAGTAGTCCCAGTCGGTGGTGTTCCAGAACTCCTCCCACGACCAGGTGTGGCTCTTGCCGATCAGGTAGCAGGGCCCCTTCCAGCCGAGCGGCGTGAAGGTGACGGTGCTCCAGGGCGAGCAGTTGTAGTCGCGGTAGCCGGCCGCGAACTCGAGGAACATCGGCGTCGAGTGCAGGCGGTACCGCTTCGAGATCTCGAGCACCCGCTTGAACTTCTCCTCGATGTCCTGCCGGGTGAGGAAGATGTCGTGATCCACCGATTCGTAGTGGTAGCCGGGCGAGATCAGCATGCCGTCCACCGGGATCGAGGAGAGCAGGGCGCACAGCTCCTCCACCTCCTCGATCTTGGTCTCCTTGAACACCGTGGTGTTGGTGATCACGTGGTAGCCGCGGCGCTTGCTCTCGCGGATCATCTCCATCGCCGTGTCGAAGACGCCCTCGCGCGCGCAGACGAAGTCGTGGGTCTCGCGCATGCCGTCCAGGTGCACGTTGATCGAGAGCCGGCGGTGCGGCGGCACCTTGCCGAAGACCTTCTCCTCCATGAGCAGCGCGTTCGTGCACAGGTAGATGTGGCGGTTGCGGGCGATGATCCCCTCGACGAGCTCCGGAAGCTCCGGGTAGACGGTGGGCTCGCCGCCGCAGATCGAGACCGCCGGCGCGCCCGAGTCGTCCACGGCCTTCAGGCAGACGTCCACCGGGAGCCGGTCCTTGAGCCGCCCCGTGTGGCGCTCGGTCGCGCAGCCGATGCAGGCCAGATTGCAGGTGTAGAGCGGCTCGAGCATCAGGACGAACGGATACCGCTTGTTGCCCTTCAGGGCCTGGCGGACCTGGTGGCGGATCATGTCGGTCGTGATGTGCAGGGGGAATCGCATGGCAGGCCCCCCCTAGGAGACCAGGCGCGGGCCCTGCTCGGGCCGCAAACGCCGCTCCGCCAGCCGCGCGTAGGTGCCCAGCGCGAGCAGCGGGAAGTAGACCGCGTAGTAGTGGTAGCGCAGGTAGAAGACCTTCGGAAAGCCGGTGCCGGTCCAGTGCACGTCGCGCCAGCTTCCGTCCTCGCGCTGCGTCGCGACCAGATGCTCGGCGCCGCGGCGGACGGCGTCGGAGCCCTCGCGGCCGGCGGCGATCAGGCCGAGGACCGCCCAGGCGGTCTGGGCGGCGGTGCTCGGCCCCTTGCCCTTCGAGTTCGGGTCGTCGTAGGACGCCGGCAGCTCCCCCCAGCCGCCGTCGGAGTTCTGACAACCTTCGAGCCACTCCACGGCGCGCCACCCCCACTCGCTCGCCGGATCTTCGCCGATCGCCGCCAGTCCCTGCAGGGCGAGCCAGGTGCCGTAGATGTAGTTGCAGCCCCAGCGCCCGAACCACGAGCCGTCCGGCTCCTGGGCCGCGAGCAGGTAGTCCACCGCGCGGCGCACTTCGGGCGAGGAGCGCCCGAAGCCGTAGAGCGACAGCGCCTCCAGCACCCGCCCGGTGATGTCGGCGGAGCTGGGATCGATCATCGCGTTGTGATCCGCGAAGGGGATGTAGGTCAGGAACTGCCGATCGCAGTCGCGGTCGAAGGAGGCCCAGCCGCCGTCGCGGTTCTGCATGGCGAGGAGCCAGGCGAGGCCGCGGTCGGCGGCCTCGCGGCTGCGCCGGCCCACCCGGCCCGTGAGCCGCACCCGGGCGAGCGCGGTCAACACCTCGGCCGTGTCGTCGCAGTCCGGGTAGAACTCGTTCGCGTACTCGAAGTACCAGCCGCCGATCGGGCCCTGCGGGTTCTTCACCCGCCAGTCCCCCGGCTCGACGACCTCTTTCGACAGCAGCCATTCGGTCGCCCGCTCGCAGGCGGGATGGTCGCCGGGGAAGTCCGACTCCGCGAGGGCGTTGAGCACCAGAGAGGTGTCCCACACCGGCGACAGGCACGGCTGCACCCGCAGCGTGTCCTCCTCTTCGATCTCGAGCTTCTCCAGCTCCGCCACCTGCCGTTTGAAGATCGGGTCCTCCCGCGAGTAGCCCAGACAGTCGAGCGCCAGGATGGTGTTGACGATCGGCGGGAAGATGGCGCCCAGTCCGTCGCTCTTTTCGAGCCGCTCGAGGATCCAGCGCTCGGCCCGCCGCAGCGCCGCGCGGCGCAGGGGCCGCAGTCCGACCCGCTCGAAGGCTTTGAACATCCAATCCACGAGGAGGAAGAAGCTCGCCCAGGCGCGCCCCCTCTCGCCGCCGACGGCCGGCCGCGCCTTGCGGGGAGCGCCGGTGGCGTGCAGCTCGTCGAGCAGCGCGTGGTCGGGCACCTCGCACTGCGGCCGCAGCGCCCAGATGACGCTCAGCGGCACCACGATCGCCCGCGACCACGAGGACATCTCGTAGAGGTTGAAGGGGAACCACTTCGGGAAAAAGAGCAGCTCCGGCGGCACCGCCGGCGCCTTCTCCCACTCGTAGACGCCGAAGATCGACAGGTAGAGCTTGGTGAAGGAATTGGTGGACTCGATCCCGCCGAGCTCCAGGATCGCGCGCCGCGCCCGTTCCATGTGGGGCGCTTCCGGCTCGTCGCCGAGCAGCTTGAGCACGAAGTAGGCCTTGACCGACGCGCTCACGTCCGGCGGACCGCCCGGGTACTGGCTCCAGCCGCCCTCGGGCATCTGCTTCTTGCGCAGGTAGGCGGCCGCCTTGCCGACCTTGGCCTCGTCGGTGCGGCCGAGGTAGTGCATCAGCAGCACGTACTCCGACTCGAGGATCGAGTCCCCCTCGAGCTCGGCGCACCAGTGCCCGTCCTCGGCCTGCGCCGCCAGCAGGAAGTCCTGCACCCGGCGGATGGCGGCGCGCACGCGGATGCCGAGATCGGCGCTCCCGGGCGCCGGTTGAGGCTCGACTGCGCGCTGGAAGTGAATGCTAGATCGACTCTGCTGCTCCACTGCGTCCACCCCTCGGGCCATCCAACATTCCGCGGATTCTAGCAGGGCGCCGCCAGATTCCAAGGGGAATACGAAAGCTGCCCCACGGCCGGTTCAGGCGGGGCCGGCGGCGACCGGCGGGGAGGTCGGGCTAGAATTCGGCCGTGCGTCTCACCCCCGCCGCCGCCCTGGTCCTCGTCGCCGCGCTCGCTCCGGTCGCGTCGGTCCACGCCGACGCGGTCGAGGCGATCGGCGCCGGCGACCTGGCCTGGGCCCGGCGCGCCGAAGGCCATCGCGGGGCGCTCGCCGAGCCCGGCCCGATCGGGGAGGCGATCGCCGCGTACCGCCGCGCGCTCGATCACGATCCGGAGAACCGGGAGGCGCGCTGGAAGCTCCTGCGGGCCCTCTTTTTTCTCGGCGAGCACGCGGTCTCGGATCCGGAGCGGAAGCTCGAAATCTTCACCGAGGGCCGCGCTCTCGCCGAAGCGGGCATCGATCGCCTCGCCGCCCGGGTCGGCGGCCGCGCCGCCCTCGACCGGCTGGAGCCCTCC
>JBFJMD010000079.1:0-8476 GCA_041634115.1 Thermoanaerobaculia bacterium
AAGCCGAGGTTCCAGAGGATCAGCCGCCGCTCCGTCGAGGAGAGCACGTGCGACGACTTCCACTGCTCCACGTCCTTCTGCATGGACACCTCTTCCGGCGTCCAGTTGTTGGCGACCCCCGCCTTGTAGTACTCCCGCGCCCAGGGATAGGTGATGGGCAGGATCTTGTTCGGGTCGGTCTTCGAGCTGTTGATGATCCCCATGCTCCCCATTCCTATTGGCAGGCTTCGCACTCGGGGTCGTCGATGCGGCAGAGCGAGGGGTCGGCTTCGACGCCCTCGGCCGCGGGCGGCGTCTCGGCGCGGACAGCCCGCGCCGGCGGCGCGGGAACGGCCTCCACCGATCGGTAGTCGCGCTTCTGCGTGAAGCCGTACTTGGCGGCGCTGACGGTCGACTTCTCGATCTGGCTCGCGCCCAGCGAGCGCAGGTAGTAGGTGGTCTTGAGGCCCGCCCGCCACGCCTTCATGTAGACGTCGCTCAACAGCTTGCCCGAGGTCCCCTTGACGAACACGTTGTGCGACTGGCTCTGGTCGATCCACTTGGCGCGCGCCGCGGTGAGCTCGATGCAGCGGAAGGGATCGACCTCGAAAGCCTCCTTGTACTTCTCCTTCAGGCGCTCCGGCAGGTCCGGGATCCGCGCCAGGTTGCCGTCGCAGTACTTGAGCTGCTCCAGCATCTCGGCGTTCCAGCGGCCGAGCTCCTTCAGGTCGGCGACGAGATAGGAGTTGACGACGGTGAACTCGCCGCTGATGTTGGCCTTGACGTAGATGTTCTTGTAGATCGGCTCGATGCAGGGGAAGCAGCCGGCGATGTTGGAGATCGTCGCGGTGGGAGCGATCGCCATCGTGTTCGAGTTGCGCATGCCGTGCTCGCGCACGTGCTCGCGCACCCGCCTCCAGTCGAGGCGCGCGGTCCGCGACACCTCGACCGGCACCCCGCGCTCGCGCTCCAGCAGGTCGACGGTGTCGAGCGGCAGCAGCCCGCGGTCCCACTTCGAGCCCCGGTACGAGGGGTAGGCGCCGCGCTCCGCGGCGAGCCGCGAAGAGGCCAGGATGGCGTGATAGGAGACGAGCTCCATCGCGCGGTCCGCGAACTCCAGCGCCCCGTCCGACTCGAAGGCCAGATCGAGCTTGAAGAGCGCGTCCTGGAAGCCCATCAGGCCGAGACCCACCGGGCGGTGCCTGAGGTTCGAGCGCTTCGCCTCCTCGGTCGGATAGAAATTGATGTCGACCACGTTGTCGAGCATGCGCATGGCGGTGGCGACGGTCCCGGCCAGCCGCTCTTCGTCGAGCCCCTCCCCGCTGACGTGCCGCGACAGGTTGACCGAGCCCAGGTTGCAGACCGCGGTCTCGTCGATCGAGGTGTTGAGCGTGATCTCCGTGCACAGGTTGGAGCTGTGGACGACGCCGGCGTGGTCCTGGGGCGAGCGCACGTTGATCGGGTCCTTGAAGGTGATCCAGGGGTGGCCCGTCTCGAACAGCATGGTGAGCATCTTGCGCCACAGCACCTTGGCCGGCACCTTCTTGACCAGGCGCAGCTCGCCGCGCTCCGCCATCGCCTCGTACTCCCGGTAGCGCTCCTCGAAGCGCCGGCCGTACAGCTCGTGCAGATCGGGGACCTCGTCCGGCGAGAACAGGGTCCAGTCGCCCTCCTCCTGGACCCGCTTCATGAAGAGGTCGGGAATCCAGTTGGCGGTGTTCATGTCGTGGGTGCGGCGCCGCTCGTCGCCGGTGTTGCGCCGCAGGTCGAGGAAGTCCTCGATGTCGTAGTGCCAGGTCTCCAGGTAGGCGCAGGTGGCGCCCCGGCGCTTGCCGCTGCGGTTGATCGCCATGGTGACGTCGTTGGCGATCTTCAGGAAGGGCACCACCCCCTGGCTCTCGACGTTGGTGCTCCTGATGTGGGCGCCGGTCGCCCGCACGTTGCTCCAGTCGTTGCCGAGGCCGCCCGACCACTTCGAGAGCTGGGCGTTGTGGCTGAGCGACTTGAAGATGTGATCGAGGTCGTCGTCGATCGTCGTCAGGTAGCAGGAGCTGAGCTGCGGGTGCGAGGTGCCGGCGTGGAAGAGGGTCGGCGTGGACGGCACGTAGTAGAGCTGCGAGAGCAGATCGTAGAACTCGATGGCGCGATCGTCGCGGCGCTCCTCGGCGACCGCGAGCCCCATCGCCACCCGCATCCAGAAGAGCTGGGGGGCCTCGGCGGGCGCCCCGTCGCGGCGCAGGAAGTACCGGTCGTACAGCGTCTGGGCGCCGAGATACTGGAACAGCCGGTCGCGCTCCGGCGCCAGGCTGCCGGCGAGCCGCTCGAGGTCGAACTCGAGGAGCCGCGAATCGAGCTGGCCCGCCTCGACGCCGGCCCGGATGCCCGGGGCGAGCGCCCGCCGGTAGGCGAGGTCGACGTCGCCGTCGAAGGTGGACCCGAAGGCCTCCTTGTAGAGCTTGCGAAACAGCAGCCGCGCCGCCAGGTAGCTGTAGGCCGGGTCGCGCTCGATGAACGAGGCGGTGGCGAGGACCAGCGCCTGCTCGATCTGGTCGGTGGGGATGCCGTCGTAGACGTTGTTGACGACCTCGCGCACCAGCAGCGAGATCGCCATCTCGCCGCGCAGGTCTTCGCCCACCCGCACGATGCTGTCCTCGATCTTCTTGGCGTTGAAGAGCGCCTTGCCGCCGTCGGCGCGGGTGACGGTCAGCTTGCCGAGACGGGCGTCCTCGATCGCGCGCCGGCGGGCCTGCTCGCGGACCTGGCGGCGCTCCTCCCGGTAGAGGATGTAGGCCTTGGCGATCTCGTAGTGACCGCCGATGACCAGGTGCTTCTCGACCAGGTCCTGGATGTTCTCGACGTTGGGGAAGAACTCCGAGAATCGCCTGCCGATCTCGTCGGCGATGTCGCCGACGATCCCGTCCACGATGACGGGCGGGAGTCCCTCGCCGGTGGCTGCTACCGCCTTGAGGATCGCTGTTCGGATGCGCTCTTCATCGAAGCTGGCAATCTCACCTGTCCGCTTGACGACCCTCGTCCTCAGCATCTCTCGCCTTTCCTGGTGCCGGAGGTGACAATTTCGAGCCGGTCGCCGGCGTCGGGACGCCGAGACCGGATTGAGTTCGCGATCGAGGGGCGGACTCCGTGCGGTGGAGCGCTCCGAGCCCGGAGCGCGAGCGTCTGAGCGCAAGTTGACGCCACATTACCGAGGAACCCTCCAAAATCCCTTCCCGAGTCGTGGGAATGAGCGCCTTTTCAGGCCCGGGCCGAACAGACTTGCCAGCCGCGCCGCTTTCGCCGCGGCACCCTCGCGGGCATGTCGAGAGGCCGGGGCAAAATACAAGATGTTGTTCCCCCTGTCAAGCAAACCACAAGATGCTGTGGATTCGCGGGGCTTTTCGACGGCCGGCCTCCGCCCCGGACGGGGCCGGCGGAAATAATCGAGTGTTCATCGATAGTTAGCGCCCGAGTCCGACTCGGCCGAGGCGCCCCGGCGCGGCGGCCGCCGAGGACCGCGTCGAGCGCGCGCGGCCCTCGGCGACAGCCCGGTCAAGGAGCACCCCAGAACGGTTCGGGGCGCCCTCGCGGGCGCCCCGAAATCGCGATGCGATGGCCCGAGACCTACTCCGGCGGCGGGTTGCACCAGGACGGGCACTCCGAGTTCTTCCGCGGATCGCACGAGCACCACGGGAAGCCGGCGCCGCCGGGGGCGAAGGCCTCGTCGCTGACCGTCGGCAGGGCCTCGACCGCCGCCGCGTCGGCGACGGAGCCGGCGGGCGTCACGCTCAACACGAGGCAGAGGCCGAGGAGTCCGAGAACGGCGAGTTGCCTGAGCTTCATTTTGATCCTCCTTTGCGAGTGGACATCCCTTGCGTCTACCCTTTAACGCGAGAAACGGAAGCAAAACGTCTCAGGCACGAGAAACTCCGCCCCTCGGCGGACCGTCCGCCGAAGGGCGGGGGGAAGGCGCGCGACTGAGAGGGGGGGTTCGACGCGCGCCGACCTTGCAACTCTGGAACTGGCTCGGCGACCGCCCGCTCGCCGTCGCGCGGCGTCCGCTGGGCGATCAGTGGTGCGGCGCCCCCGCGGCGGTATCTGACCCCGCTTTTTGAACCCGATCCCGCGAAGGGGGCTGCCGCACCGTGTTCAGCTTGCCGCGCCCGCGCCGCCGGCGCCATGAGGTGATTCCCTCATGCGCGGGGGGGAGTTTCCCCCAGGCTAGCTGAGGAGGCCCTTGCGGGCCGCGTAGCGGACCAGCTCGGCGGTGTTGTGGAGACCGAGCTTGTCCATCACCCGGGCGCGGTGATTGTCGGCGGTCTTGACGCTGATGCCGAGCTCCCCGGCCACTTCCTTCGTGGTGCGCCCCTCGATCACGAGGTGGAAGACCTCGCGCTCGCGCGGCGTGAGGGCGCCGTAGGGGTCCTCGCTCTTGCGCTCGGGGTGGCGGTACTGTTCGGCGAGCACCTTCGCCGCCTGCGGCCCGAAATAGCCCTGTCCGCGATGGAGGGCGCGGACCGCCTCGATGAGCTCCGAGGCGGCGCTGTCCTTGACCAGGTAGCCGGATGCCCCGGCCCTCACCATGTAGAGCACGTACTCCTCCTCGTCGTGGGCGGTGACCGCGAGGATGCGCGCCTTCGGCAGCGACTCCCGCAGGCGGCGCACGACCTCGATGCCGCTCAGCCGCGGCATGCTGACGTCGAGCACCACCACGTCGGGCCGCAGGTCGGCGGCCTTCTCCACCGCTTCGATGCCGTCGGCCGCCTCGGCGACGACCTCGCAGTCGCCGCTCTCGTCTAGCAGCCGCACGAGGCCCTGTCGCACGAGGGTGTGGTCGTCGGCCACGAGAACCCGGATCGGCGTCATGGCGATGGCGGCTCGAGCGAGTTCTCCACCGGCAGGTCGATGGTCACCGAAGTGCCCCGTTGCGGCTGCGACTCGATGCGGATGCGGCCTCCGAACAGCTCCACGCGATCCTGCATTCCCCGCAGGCCGCTGCCCGCCGCTCCGTCGCTCGATCCCAGCACTGTAGCAGAGTCGAAGCCGCGCCCCTCGTCCACCACGCGCAGCCGCAGGCCCGCGGCCCGCCGCGCGAGCGAGACCCGCGCCCGCTTCGCCCCGGAGTGCTTCAAGACGTTGGTGAGGGCCTCCTGCACGGCGCGGAAGACCAGCGTCTCCAGGTCCGGATCGAGCCGCTCCTCGACCTCGCGGGTCTCGAGCTCGACCTCGAGGCCGGTGCGCTGCCCGAGGGTGCGGGCCAGCCAGCGCAGCGCCGGGACCAGACCCAGGTCGTCGAGCACCGGCGGTCGCAGCAGCCGAGACAGCTCGCGCGTGTCGTTGAGCGCCTGCGCCGCGAGGTCGACGGATTCCGCGATCTCCGTCTCCAGGCCGGGCTCGCCCGCGGCGGCGCGCCTTTGCAGCCACTCGAGCTGGTTCTTGAGCGCGGTCAGCGTCTGCCCGATGCCGTCGTGAAGCTCGCGCGCGAGGCGGCGCCTCTCCTCCTCCTGGACCTTCCACACCGCCTTGGCGAGCCCCCGGAACCTGCGCTCGCCGGCGATCAGCTGCTCGAAGAGCTTCTCGTTCTCCCGCGTGATCTGGTGGACGCGCTCGATGATCTCCCGCATCTCGATCCCCTCAGCCGCGGGCCGGCGGGTCGGCGGCCGTGGCCCTCGCCGCCGCGGCGGGCGCCGGGCGCGCGAGCAGCGCGGCGATCTCGCCGCGGCGCTCGAAGGCCCGCCGCTCGTCGCGCTCGAGACCCGCGAGGATCCGCTCGAGCTCCGCCCTTCCCGCCCGCGCCTCCTCTTCGGCGGCCGACGCCCGCCCGGCGGCGCGCAGGACCTCGGCGAGCAGGAAGCGCAGGTGGAAGGTGCGGGCGTAGGTGCCCACCCGGGCGGCGCGGCGCAGCGTGTCGCGCGCCTGGCGCTCCGCTCCCGCCAGGTCGCCGGTCGCCAGGCGCGCCCTCGCCACCCCCTCCCCCGCCCGCAGCGCCAGCAGCGCGTCCTCGCGCGACCCGGCCTCGGCGAGAACCGACTCCAGCTCGGCGAGGCCCTGCGCCGGCCGCGACCCGAGGCGGCCGAGGCCGCGGTCGATCCTCACCCGCAGCGCCGCGACCGCGCTGTCGCTGCCCTCCGCTTCCGCCAGCGCCGCGTCCAGGCCGGCGGCGGCCCGGCCCGGCTCCCCGGCCGCCCGCGCCAGCGCCGCCCGCAGGCGCTTCTCCTCGGCGAGCTGCTCGCGGATCCCGGTCTCGGCGAGGTGGCGCGCGGCCCGGTCCAGCTCACTCGCCGCGTCCTGCCAGCGCCCGACCTCGGCCAGCACCTCCGCCCGGCCGAGGATGAACTCGGTCTCGCCCCGCACGTGCTGCAGCTCGACCAGGATCCCGATCGCCTCTTCGAACGACGACAGCGCCGCCGAGTAGCGACCCTGGTACTGGGCGATGCGGGCCAGGTTGCCGAGCGAGACCGCGGTCGGCGAGCCGAAACCCTCGGCGCGGCTGATCTCGAGCGCCTCGAGGTAGGACGCCAGGGCCCTGTCCCACTCGCCGCGGGTGAGCTGCAGCTTGCCGATGCTCTGCATCGTGACGGCGATCCCCTCCCGGTTCTCGAGCTCGCGGTTGAGCTCCAGCGCCTGCTGCCAGTAGGCGCTGGCGTTGTCGAACTCGCCGAGCAGGAAATAGGCGTAGCCGACGTTGTTCAGGCTCAGCGCGACGGTCAGCTTGTCGCCGAGGTCGCGGCGCTCGGCGAGCGCCGCCCGGTAGTGCGCCAGCGCCTCGCGGTAGCGGCCCCGCTCCTCCTCGAGCACCCCCAGGTCGTTGCGGAAGTCGGCGGCGCCGGCGAGGTCGCCGATCTCGGTCAGGATGGCGAGGCCGTCCCGCAGTCTCGACTCGGCGGCGTCGAAGCTGCCGCGCAGGGTGTCGATCATGGAGAGATTGCGCAGGGTGGTGGCGTAGCCGCGGCGGTCGCCGATCGCCTCCCGGATCTTCGCCGCCTGGGCGTAGTTCTCCTGCGCCTGCTCGAGGTCGCCCAGCTCGCGGTAGGCGACGCCGAAGGCGTTGAGGACGTCCGCCTTCCCCTGCTCGTTGCGGGCCTTGTTCTGCAGCACCAGCGCCCGGACCAGGTAGTCGTCGACCGCCTTGCGGCTGCTGCCGGCGAGGATCGAGTACTTGGCCAGGAGATACCAGGCGCGGGGATGCCCGGGATCGCGGCTCGCGGCCTCTTCGAGCAACGCGATCGCCTCGGGCAGCTTGCCGGCGCCGCCGTAGGCGTCGGCCAGGGCCAGCGCCGACTCGATGTCGTTCGGATAGCGCGCCACCAGCTCGCGCAGGATCTCCTCGGCCCGCTGGCTCTCGCCGCGCAGCATCGCCTGCTGGGCGCGGGCCTCGTAGCCGAAGCGGCCGCTCGCCTGGCCCACCGCCCCGACGGCGCGCTCCGCCGCCTCCTCCGCCTCGGACAGGAAGCCCTGCGCCGCGAGCGCTTTGGATAGGCGCAGCCAGGCGCCGGCGAAACCGGGGTCGGCGGCGACGGCCCGCCGCAGCACCGGCAGGGCGGAGACGGCGTCGCCCCGGGCGAGCAGCTCCACCCCCTGCGAGTAGGCGCGCGCGGCTTCGGCGCTCGCCGGCGCCGGAGGCGGCGCCCGCGGCTCCGCCACGTCGAGGTGCTCGAGGATGTCGCCGCGCAACGCCGTGACCAGGCCGCCGATGTCGGCGGCCGCCGCCACCCGCGGCGCGAGCGGCACCGCGACCTCCTCGCCCGCCGCCCCCCGAGCCACCAGCCGGGCGTCGATCCGCAGGCCGCTCTCCGTCGAGCGCACCTTGCCGACGACCAGGCGGTCGGCCTCGAACAGCTCGCCGAGCTGCGAGATCGCCGCTTCCGTCCAGCTCTCCGGCGTCATCCTGAGGTCCTCGAGCGTGCGAAAGACGCGCGAGCTGTCCACCACCCGCAGCGCCGGGCTCTCGGACAGGGTCGAGGCCAGCATCTCGGCGACCCCTTTCGAGGTCCAGGCCATCTCCGCCGAGCCGGTCTCGTCGGCGAGCGGCAGCACCGCCAGGGAACGGGTCGCGCCCTGGACCGCCGCCGTCCCCTGTCCGGCGTCCTCGCGGCCGCCCACCCGGCCCAGCCGGTCGCCCGCGAGCCACAGCGCCGCGATCACGATCGCCAGCCCCGCCGCCAGCCCGGCGGCGAGGCGCCAGCGGCCACGCGCCGGCGGCGCGCGCTCCGGGTCCTCGAGGTCCGCCAGGATCTCGGCCGCGCTCTGGTAACGGCGGCCGGGGTCGGCCTCGAGACAGCGGTCGATCACCGCCCGCAGACCCCGCGGCGCCTCGACTCCGAGCTGGCTCAGCGTCCGCCGCGCGCCCGCCATCCGCTGCGCGAGGATCTCGGCGTAGGTGCCGCCGGCGAAGGGCAGCTCCCCCGCCAGGCACTCGAAGAGCATGACCCCCAGGGCGTAGAAGTCGCTGGGCGGCCCGACCTTCTCGCCGCGCGCCTGCTCCGGCGACAGGTAGTCCGGG
>JBFJMD010000080.1:0-8471 GCA_041634115.1 Thermoanaerobaculia bacterium
GCGAAGAGGGCGCGCGCCTCCGGCGCCTCCGCGGGCTCGGGGGCGGTGCACGCGGCCAGCGCCAGGGGCAGGGCGGCCGCCGCGAGCGGCCGGAGCCGGCGCCGCCGCCGGGCGAGCGGAGTCCGGCGGCTCACCGCGACTCCAGCATCTTCCTGCGGTTCTCGGCCCGCCGTCGCCTCAGCTCCTCCTGATGGCGCCAGTGGCGGACCCACTCCTCCGTGCGCACGGCGAGCTCGTCCGCGGCCAGGCGCTCCGCTTCGCCTCGCCGCTCGCGCATCGCCGCCTGGTGGCGAAGTCGGGCGGTGGCGAGCAGGCGCTCGCGGCGGTCGGCGAGCTCGGCCCGCTCTCCGGCCGGGATCCGCAAGGCCTGCCGGTGCTTCTCGCGGGCCCGCTCGAGGGCCCGGCGGATGTCGCCCTGGAGCTGGTCGAAGGTGCCGAGATGATCGCCCGGCTCGAGCGCCAGCCGGCAGAGCGAGCGCCCCGCATCGAAGAGCTCGCGGGCGACCGCATCGTCGGCGCCCGCGACGAGCTCCTCCAGCACCACCAGCTCGAGAGCGGCCAGCGACAGCTCGTCGGCCAACGCCTCCGCGACCGCGGGCGGAAACCGGTCGTAGGGGGCCTCGCCCGACGACTGGAGGTCCCGCCAGGTGTTGCCGGTGCGGCGGGCGAGATCGTCGCAGCGCTCGACGTTCTCGAGCGCCATCACCAGCACGAGACGGTCCTGGGAGGAAGGGGGCTCGGCCTGCCGGCAGGCCGCCGGCGCGAACGCGACCGCGGACGACAGCAGGAGGAGGATCCGGAGAGGCTGCGGTCGCTTCGGCATCGGTTGTTGCGTGCGCAACTGAGATTCTAACCGCCGGGCGCTAACATCGGACGGTGAGCCGGCCCACCCTCGACTCCGTCGTGCGGCCGTGCGGCGCCCTGCTCGCCGCGCTGCTCACGGTCGGCGGCGCCGCGATCGCCGCGCCGCGCGACCCGGGACCGCGCCCCCTCTCCGGCGCGGAGAGGCGCGGCCTCGAGCTCGCCCTCGCCTACCTCGCCGGCGATGCCGACGCCTGGTGGGAGGCGCTGGCCGACCCCTCTCCGCTGCGCGCGCTCGGGCGCGAAGCTGCGCTGGCCGAGATCGCCGTGCGCTGCGGCCCACGCGACGGCGCCCGCTGGCAGCTCGCGGCCGTGCCGCCGGCGCGGGCCCACGACACGGCGGTCTTCGAAATCGAATACCCCTCCGGCGTCGCCGAGACCCTCTACCTCGAGCTGGTGGAGGCGGACGGCGGCTGGCGCCTCGCCGGCCTGCGGACGATGGCCGAGGTGGAGTCGCTCGAGCCCGTCGAGGAGCCGGTGCCGGCGCCGGAAGGAGCGGCGGCCGCGGGAGGCGGCGGCGAGCCCGGACGGGGGTGGCCGGTCGCGACGCTGGTGCTCCTCGCGACGGCCGCGGCCGGCGCCGTCTGGCTGCTGCGGCGGCAGCGCTCCCCGTCGGCGCGGGCGGTCCCCGCGGCGGCGGCCGCCGCCCTGGTGCTGATCGCGGGCTCGGTGGCGCTGCGCCTGGCCCGGCGCCCGCCCGCGGCCCCGGGGCCGCCCGCGACCGTCGCCGCCGAGCGCGGACCGCTCCGCCTCGCGGCGCTCTCCGAGCTGCGCGCGGCGATCGCCGCCGGCGACGCGGACCGGGTGGAGACGGCCTACGGCGGCCTCTCGGCGACGGGTCCCGTCGCCGGCGTCGCCGACTTCTGGTGGGCCGCGTTCGCGCTCTCGGCCCTCGACCTCGATCGGGTCGAGACCCTGCTCGCCGGCAGGGACGCGGAGGCCCACCCGGTGCTGGCCAACCTGCTGGCGGCGAGACTGCACTTCCTGCGCGGCGACGAGATCCCCTCGGTCGTCGCCTGGGAGCGGGCCCTGAAGCAGGGGGTGCACCCCGACGGCGTCCTGATGGAGGGCGCCCGGGCGCTGCGCCTGATGGGCTTCGAAGGCCCGGCCCGGCGACTCGTGGACGCGGCGGTCGGCGCCGGCACCCGCCGGGCCGAGGCGTATTACCTGCTGGCCGGCCTCGAGGTCATGGATCAGCGGCCCTACGAGGCCGAGCGGCAGTTCCTCGTCGCCTGGAAGCTCGAGCCGATCGAGCGCAACGACGTCCTCACCGACCCGGTGCTGACCTCGCTGCTCGATCCGGTGGGTCCGATCTACGCGCTCTTCCGGCTCGACCAGGCGGCCGAGCCGAAGTTCGTGGCGCCGCCGGCGCAGCCCTCCGATCCGCTGGAGCTGCCGGCCGGCGCCGAGGCGCGGCTCTCGGGCAGCCAGCTCGACGTGCGGCTGCCGGCCGCCCGGCTCCTGGTGCGGGGGGGCCGGGAGGTGGCGCCGCGCGGCACGCCGGTGGACGAGGCGGGGGCCTGGCGCCGGGCCGAGGAGCGGCAGGCGCTCGCCGAGCTCGACGGCCTCGCCGACGGAGTCCGCGCGGCCGGCGCGACCCTCGACCCGGCGCTCCTGCGGAAGCTCGAGCTGGCGGTGGCGGGGCTCGAGCGCGACCGGCGCTGGCAGCGCCTGGTCGATCTGACCGACGGGCTCGAGCGCACGATCGAGCGGCTGCCCTTCGGCCTGCTGCGGTCGCGGGCGCTGGCGCTGCGCCGCCTGGAGCGCAGCGAGGAGGCGCGCGACCTGCTGGTGCGGATCTCGCTGGCCGCCAGCGCCGGCCGCCGCCGCGATCCCGAGACGCTCTATCTGCTCTCCGACGTCATGGCCTCGCTCGGCCGCTACGAGAGCGCGCTCGCGCTGCTGCGCAAGGCCGACCGGCTGCTGCCCCATCCGGCCAACTTCATCCGCGAGCGCGAGCTGCAGATCGAAAACGACCTGGCGATCGAGTTCTACCGCCATCGCACGCCCCACTTCGAGATCCGCTATCCGAAGGGGGGCGGCCACGTCGCCTCGCTGATCGGCGAGGTGCTCGAGGCCGAGCGCTCCCGCCTGCGCCGGTGGATCCCGCTCGTGAGCGACGCCACGACCGAGGTCCACCTGCTGTCGTTCCAGGACTTCCTCGAAAGCTACGCCGGCGGCCTCGAGCTCCTCGGCCTCTTCGACGGCCGCATCCGCCTGCCCCTGGCCGACATCTGGAGCCTGCATCCGTTCGTGGTGGCGATCCTCAGCCACGAGCTGGCGCACGCCATGATCAGCCAGCACACCCGCGACCGGGCGCCGCACTGGCTGCACGAGGGCATCGCCGAGCGGGTCGAAATGGTGGCGACCCGGGTCAATCCGATGTCCGACTACCACCGCAGCGGGCGGCTGCTCGCCTTCCCGGTGCTGGAGAAGGTCCTCGAGGGATTCCCCCGGGAGTTCCTGGTCGCGACGGCCTACGACGAGGCGGGCTGGACGGTGCGCTACCTGGAGGCGGTCCACGGAGTCGGCGCCATCCACCGGCTGCTGGCGGCCTTCGCCGCGGGCGCCGACACGGCGGGGGCGCTGTCGAGCGCGCTGGGGGTCGGGGTCGAGGAGTTCGACCGCGAGATGCGCGAGTGGTGGCTCCGCCGCGCGCCGGCCGTCTGGACCTCGGAGGTCAAGCGCTACGACTACGAGGAGCCGCTGGTGCGGCGCACGAGCGGCGAGTCGCCCGAGATCCCCGAGTCGCTGCGCAGCAAGTGGTGGCAGCGCGAGCGCCAGGCGCGGCTGGGCCCGGCGCCGCCCCCCGAGGCTAGCCCCCCGCCTCCACCGCGCCGGCGGCGATGAACAGCTCGTAGACCTCGTTGCACTTGCCCCGGTCTTTGCGCCTGGCGAGAAACTCGAAGGAGGTCCTGCCGAACGTGAAATCGGGGTCGTCGAGGCTGGCGCCGGCGTCGAGGAGCGCCTCGGTCAGCTCCACGTCGCAGCGCGCGGAGGCGTGGCGCAGCGGGGTGATGCCGTCGTCGTCGATCAGGTTCACGTAGGCGCCCGCTTCAATGAGCGCCAGGCTGATCTCGTTGCGCGTCGAGTACTTCGAAGTCCGCAGCAGCGGCATGCCGAGGTCGGGGTCGGCGCGCGCGTCGAGCAGCAGCCGGACGACCTCGAGGTGCCCCTCGACGGCCGCCAGCTTGAGGGCGCTCTCGCCGTAGAAGCCGCGGGTCAGGTCGACGGCGGCGCCCGCGTCGAGCAGCATCTTCACCACTTTCTCGTGGCCGAAGCGAGCCGCGAGCATGAGCGCCGTGCGGCCCTCCTCGTCGCGGCCGTCGAGGCCGGTGAAGCCGGGGTCCTCGAGAATCTCCTCCAACAGCCAGTTGTCGCCACGCCGCGCCGCCACCAGCAGGTCCCGCTCGCGCTCGGCCAGAGCGGCGTAGACCGGGGCCTCGCCCTCCCCCGCGCCGGGGGCGGGCTCCTCCGGTTGAGCGGGCCGCCGGGCGAGGCGGGTGGCGGGCCGTTCCCTCAGGGCGCGGTCGAGGACCTCGACGACGTCGCGGTAGCCGCGCTGCCTGGCGAGGCCGCGGGGCGAGGCGTTGGCGGCGGGGCCGCCGCCGGCCGGATCGGCGCCGGCGCGCAGCAGCTCGCTGACGACGGCGAGGTGGCCGCCGGCGGCGGCGAAGGTGAGCGCGGTGAAGCCGCGGTCGCCGCGGGCATCGACGTCGGCCGCGGCCGCGAGCAGCCGGTGGACGACCGGCAGGTCGCCGGTCCGGGCCGCGAACATGAGCGGCGTCATCTTCAGGAAGGAGACCGCGTCGACGTCGGCGCCGGCGGCGATCAGCAGCTCGACGACCGGCAGCCGGCGGTGGCCGGCGGCGGTCATGAGCGGCGTCTCGTCGTTGACGTCGCGGGCGTCGACGTGAACGCCGCCGGCCACGAGCGCCCGCACGACGTCGGCCTCGCCCGCCGCCGCGGCGGCGTGGAGCCGCTCCATCTTCGCCCAGCCGACCGTGTTCTGGACGAAGCGCTCGGCGGGAGGCTCGCGCTCGCCGCAGGCTGCGAGCGCCAGGAGGACGAGCGTCGCGACGAGTCGGGCGCGCGGGCTAGCGGCAGCTCGCGCCATGGGGAACGGTCGCCAGGAATTGCCCGCCTTCGCGGCGGTAGAACCGGATGCGCAGCGTCTCGGTGAGCGGAGCGTGGGCCTCGAGATCCACCATGAGATCAAGATAGCGCGGCGCGGCGTCCTCTTCGATGAAAACCTCCACATCGGCGTGCGCTTCGAAGACCGACGCCTCGCCGCGCTCGACCGGCGGTCGCTCCAGACCGCCTCGGCGGCCCCGCGGCCGGCGCTCGCGGCTGCGGTCGCGGCGCTCCCGCAGCTTCTCGAGCACCTCGATCTTCGACATGCCGCCGACCTCTTCGGCGCCGATCGAGTCGCGGGGAAACGACACCGGGTGCCCGTCGAGAATCCAGGCGGGAAAGCGGCGCTCGCGAATGCCGTTCGCGCCGAGGCGCACCTCGACGCCGCGGGCGCCCGACGCGGGGCGGGAGAGCTCGAAGCCGGCGCGCTCGGGCGGGAAGACGCCGGAGGCGAGGAATCTGGCCGTGTCGCGGCTCGGCTGACAGCGCACCTCGAGGAGCCAGAGCCGGCCGGCGGTCAGGCGGTACTGGAAGCGGCTGGCTCCGAGCGGCGCCCCGGGGGCCGGCGCGGCGACGCCCCGCCCCGCGCGCGGCTCGCCGGCGTCGCCGCCGAGGCAGGCCGACAGCGCGACCAGGAGGAGCAGCCCCGGCGCCCTGCGCAGCCCGCGGCCTGTGTGCGCTCTCACGGTGCTCGGATCTCGGTCGGAGGGCTAGACGACGTACGGGACGAAACGGCGGGTGCGCCGGGCGTAGCGGTCCCAGGCCTCGCCGAACTCCGCCCGCGCGTCGCGCTCCTCGCGGAGCGCGAGCCACACGTAGGCGGCGGCGAGGAGCGGCCAGAGCAGCAGCGTGACGAGCGACGGCCAGTGCAGGATCCAGCCCAGGGTGAAGAGCAGCAGCCCCGTGTACTGGGGGTGGCGCATCCAGCGGTAGAGGCCGGTCGTCACCAGTCCCTCGGCGCGGTGGATCTGGTGCCAGCCGACGGCGACCAGGGCGAGGCCGGCGAAGCTCAGCGCGGTGCCGGCCTGCGCCGGCCAGTGGCCGACGGCGTCGAACCAGGCGCCGGCGACGTTGGGCACCTCCACCAGCGGAGCGAGCAGGAAGAGCACCAGCGGCCAGCCGAACATCTCGGTCATGAGCGCGATGACGAACGCCGCGAAGGCGCCTTTCGACTTCCAGGCGCCCTTCGTCGAGCGGCGGTAGGGCAGCAGCGCCAGGAAGCCGAGCACGATCGCGACGTTGACGGCGATCAGCCCGCCGCGGCCGAGGGTCTCGCCGAGCCAGACGAGGGTCACCGGCCGGCCGTGGTGGGGCAGCAGCTCGACGCCGTAGATCACCACGAAGCCGGCGATCGCCAGCCAGCCGAGAAGCGACGTGACACGGAAGCGGGGTGGGGCGGAGCTCATGCCCGGAGTCTGCGCCATCCGGCGCGGAAACGCCAGCCGGCGCGGCCAGGGGCCTCCGGCGATGGTGAAGTAGGTCGCGGACGCGGGCGAGGGGTTCTGTTATACACCTTGCCGGTGAAAGGCCTCGGCCGCCGGTCGGCTCCTCCGCTCTTGTTCGCCTGGGCGCTCCTGGCTCCGTCGTTCGCGGCCGCGGCCGTGCTGCACGTGGCGCAGCGGGGGAGCGACGCCGACCCCGGGACCGCGGAGCGGCCCTGGCGGACGCTTCAGCACGCGGTCGAGCGGGCCGCGCCCGGCGACACGATCCGCGTGCATGAGGGGACCTACCAAGGGGCGCGGATCGAGCGCTCGGGTCGCCGCCAGCGGCCGATCGTGCTGGAGGCGGCGCCCGGCGAGCGGGTGGTGCTCGACCGCCCGGGGGCGCGCGCCCGGCATGGCAGCATCCTGGAGATCGAGCGCTTCGGGGGGATCGTTCGCGATTGGGCGATCCGCGGCTTCGAGATCGTCGGCGCGCCGCGCTCGGGGATCGACGTCCGGGGCGCCGCGAGGATCGCCGTCGAGCGCAACCGTGTCCGCGCCAGTGGCCTCTCCGGCATCTTCACCGCATTCGCCGACCGGGTCCGGATCCTGGACAACGAGAGCTACGAGAACGGCGAGCACGGCGTCTACGCGAGCAACAGCGGCGACCGGCCGCGGATTGTCGGCAATCTGCTCTGGGACAACGCGGCCTCGGGGATCCACCTCAACGGCGACCTCTCGCAGGGCGGCGACGGCGTGATCGCCAGGGCTCGCATCGCGCGAAACGCGATCCTCGGCAACGGTCGACTCGGGGGCTCGGGGATCAACCTGGACGGCGTGAGACAGGCGCTGGTGGTGAACAACCTCGTCGTCGACGAGCACGCCAGCGGCATCTCGCTCTTCCGGCAGGACGGGGCAATCTGCTCGAGCGGCAACCGGGTCTTTCACAACACCGTCGTGGTCGCCGAGGACGGGCGCTGGGCGCTGAATCTCCCGGATCCGGGCTGCGCGAACAACCGCGTCGTCAACAACGTGCTCTGGACCTCCCACCCCTGGCGCGGCAGCATCGCGGTGGCCGAGCCCCGGCCACCGGGCTTCGAGAGCCGCCACAACGCGGTGCGGGACCGCTTTTCGGTCGACGGCGGCGAAACGCGGATCTCGTTCGAAGAATGGCGCGGACTCGGCCATGGCGAGGGCTCGTTTCTGGCGGCCCCGGAAGAGCTGTTCGTCGACCCCGCCGCCGGCGACTACCGGCTGCGGCGGGGAAGCCCGGCACAGGACGCCGGCGCGCGGCTGCGCAGGGTCCGTCGCGATCTTGTCGGCACCCGCCGGCCGCACGGCGCGGGGTGGGATGTCGGCGCCTACGAGGCCCGGGTGGAGGCCACGCGCACCCGCGGCGTGGGGCTCGATCGGCCTGACCATCTCGATCGGTGAGGCGGTCGGGCCAGCCGGACTTCCTCAAGGCTGACCGCCGGCACTCCTTCCCCATCTCGGCGCCGGCGTACCTCTCGACCCAGCCGGCCACCCAGGCCTCGTACGCGAGCGCCTGCGCGGGCTCCACCTCGTCGTAGTGGACGAGCGAATAGGCGGGGCCGGCCGTCTCCTCTTCGGCGACGGCGAGCGGCACCGCGAGCGGCGCCAGGACGAGGGCTGCGAAGACAGCGAGGGACTTGCGACCGTGGATCGAGGCTACGATAGGGCCCATGACGAGACGGCTCGCGTTCGTTCTGCTCGCCGTCGCCGCGCTCGGCCTCGGCTCCCTCTTCGCCTGGCGCGGCTCCGGAGGCCCGGACGCGAGTCCGCCGGGCGCGGATCGGGACGCGCCGGCGGGGGCGCCGGAGCGGCACCGCGGCGTCAACCTGGAGGCGGGGCCGGAGATCACCGCCGAGGCCCTGGCCCCGCTCGCCGATCTCCACGTCAACTGGATCATGCAGACCCCCTTCGGCTGGATGCGCTCCCACGACGCGCCCGAGATCCGGCTGCGGACCGACGAGGGCGTCTTCTGGGGCGAGCGCGACGAGGGCCTGGAGAAGACGGCGCGCTGGGCCCGGGAGC
>JBFJMD010000081.1:0-8406 GCA_041634115.1 Thermoanaerobaculia bacterium
AGGTTCTGGAAGACCGAGGGCAGGGAGAGCGGGGTGGAGAACGCCTCGAAGCCGCCGTTGTCGATGCCCGGCACCTGGCTCATCCAGCCCTCGAGGTGTCCGCGCGAGACCCGGAAGAGGAGCGTCCGCACGAACTGCCGCGACAGCGCGGCGAGGAGCACCCGGCCGGCTTCTTCGGGCGTCTCGGCGCGCTCGAGCGCCGACATCGCCTGCTCCTGATGGAGGTCGGCCTCCGCGGCCGGCCGCTCGGGCGGCGTCTCGGACGCCTGGGGGCCGAGGATGGCCCGCTCGGCGGCGGAGAGGGGGATCTTGCGCTGGGTCACGGGCGGCGGCGGCGCCGTGAGCTTGCGGCGGCTGCCGATGCGGTCGTCCGTCGGCGCCGGGGCGACGGCCGCCGGCGGCGGCGGCTTCGGCGCCGGGCGGGCGGCCGGCTGCGGCCTCGGGGGCGCCGCCGGCGGCCGCTGCTTCCATTCGTCGCGCTCGCGATTCAACCGGTCGAGCAGGTGCCGGAAGCGGACCGGGCAGGGCTTGCCGTAGTACTTCTCCAGCGCCTCGAAGATCCTCGCCTCGTTGGCGATGTGGACGCGCACCGGCTTGCCGATGATGAACGACAGCTCGTCCTGGAGCCCGAGGTCGCGCACCTGCAGCATGGCGACGTCGACGTGGCCGCCGACGATGCGGAAGGGAACCGCCTCGGAGCGGACCGCCATGCTCGCCGGCAGCAGCGAGCTGGTCTCCTCGCCGAGGCCCCGCAGGTCGTCGATGTCGGCCGCGGGGACTCCGAGCTGCTCGGCCAGGACGCGCAGCAGCAGGTCCTCGGAGATCGCCTCGACCTCGAGCAGGCTGGTGCCGAGTCGGCCGCCGAGCTGCTCCTGGCGCCGAATGGCCTTCGCGAGCTGCTGGTCGGTGATCCAGTCGTTCTGGAGCAGGATCTGACCGAGACTTTTCATGCGCGGGGCGCGTCGCGGCATCTAAGTCCTTGTGCGGATGAGACTTACACGCGACCCCGAGATTATAATGAGGCCTCGGCCGCTTGTAAAGAGAATCTCCCGATTGGTATTGTGATTCCGTGAGGATTCGCGCACTCCTTCTGGCGGCGCTGGCCGCCGGTTCCGTCGCGGCGGTCTCGGCGAGCCCGCTCGCCGACGCGCCCTTCCGATTCATGGTGGCGCAGAGCCTGGCGCTGGAGGGCTCCTACGGGGAGGCGCTGGCGATCTACGAGCAGCTCGTCCGCGACGTGCCCGAGGAGGCGTTCGTGCGCATCGAGTACGCGGAGCTGCTCTTCCGACTCGGGCGCCTGGCCGAGGCCGCGGAGCAGGTCGCGGAGGCGCGGCGGATCGCTCCCCGCGACCCGGGGGCGGCGCGCCTCTTCGGGCAGATCCACCTGCAGCTGGCCGAGACCGATCCGGCGGCGCTCGAGCGCGCCCGCGAGGCTTTCGAGGAGCTGCGCGTCAAGACCCGGCGCGATCTCGAGGCGATGGTCGCGCTCGGCCAGATCTACCTCAGCCAGGGGCGGATGGACGAGGCCGGCGACCTGTTCGGCGAGCTGCTCGACGAGCGACCCGGCGACCGGATGCTGATGTCGTTCCTGATCGACGCGCTGCGCCGGGCGCGGCGGGTCGAGGAGGCCGAGGCGCGGCTCGCCGACTTCCTCCAGCAGGACCCCGAGTTCCTGCGCGCCTGGCTCAGCCTTGCGGAGATCCGCAGCGAGCGGGGGGATCACGAGGCCGCGGCGCAGACCCTCGAGCGGGCGCGCGAGGCGCTGCCCGGCGAGCCGGAGATCGAGCGGGTGCTGGCGATCGAGCTCTACCGGATCGGCGAGCCGGAGCGGGCCCTGGCGGCGGTCGAGCGCCTGCTCGCCGCCCATCCGGGCGAGGCGGCGGGGGCCTATCTGCGGGCGCTGGTGCTGCTCGAGCTGGAGCGGGAAGAGGCGGCGGAGGGCCAGCTCGTGGCGCTGCTCGCCGACGACCCCGAGAACCTCGACGCCGCGCTGCTGCTGGCGGGGGTGCGCGAGCGCCAGGGGCGGATGGAGGAGGCCGCCGCGGCGGTGGACGAGGTGGAGCGGCGGCTGCGCCGGCGAGGGGCCGGGGAGCGCGCCAGCCGGGCGCGGCTCGAGCTGGCCCAGATCTGGGCGCGCGGCGGCGAATGGAGCCGGGTCCTGGGCATCGCGGAGGCTGCGGGCGAGAGCGCGGGCGGCGCCGAGATGTCCCTGCTGCGGGCCGAGGCGCTGCGTCAGCTCGAGCGCCCCGAGGACGCGCTCGCCGCGCTCGCCGCCGTGCCGGGGGACGGACCCCTCGGCCGGCGGGCGGCGGCCGGTCAGGCCGAGATCCTGTTCGAGCTCGCCCGCGAGGACGAGGCGCTCGCGCGGCTGCGGCCGCTGGCCGACTCCCCGGAGCCGGACGACCTCGAGCTCGCGGCCGAGGTCTATCAGCGGCTCGAGCGCCACGCCGACGCGATCCCGCTGCTGCTGCGGGCCGTCGAGCTGCGGCCGGACTCCGTCGCCACCCTGTTCCGGCTCGCCGCCTCCTGCGAGCGCACCGGCCGGGTGCCGGAGGCGGAGCGCTGGTTCCGCGAGCTCCTCGATCTCGACCCGGAGTTCGCGCCGGCGCTGAACTACCTCGGCTACATGTGGGCCGACCTCGGCATGAACCTCTCCGAGGCCCTCGACCTGGTGCTGCGGGCGGTCGACCTCGACCCCGACAACGGCGCCTACGTCGATTCCCTGGGGTGGGCCTACTTCCGGCTGGGCCGCTTCGACGAGGCCCGCGATCACCTGGAGCGGGCGGCGACGCTGGAGCCCGACGACGCGGTGATCCACGAGCACCTGGGCGACCTCTACCAGGCGGTCGGCCAGCTCGAGCAGGCGCGCGACCTCTACGAGCGCGCCCTGGCGCTCGACGGCGACAACGAGGAGAAGGTGCGGCGCAAGCTCCGGGAGTTGTCGGATAACCTCTGATTCCCGCCGCGGCCGCGCCCCGGACCCGCGCGCCCTGCTCGCCGCCCTGGCCGCGCTGGCGCTGACGGGCTGCGTCGGCGCGGGACCGCGACCGGCGACGCAGCCGCCGGCCTCTCCGGCCGCGCCGGCCGGCGCCGACGGGGCTGCCCAGAGCCTCTTCCGGGTCCGCTACCAGGGGCCCGGCGGCGAGGGGAGCCTGCGGCTGGTCCTGCGGCAGGCGGCGGCCGACCGCTTCCAGCTCGCTTCGTCCGACCCCTTCGGCCGGGCGCTGTGGAGCTTCCGGCTGGCCGGTGGCGAGGTGCTGATCGTCGACCACCGCGCCCGGACCTTCTGCTCGACCCGAGAGAGACCGCGGATCCCGGAGGTGATCCTCGCGACGCTGCCGCCGCAGGTCCTCCCCCGGGTGCTGCGCGGCGCGCTGCCGGTGGAGCCGCCGGGCGGCGTCGGCGGCGCCGAGGAGCTCGATTTCACCGACGGCGACGGCAATCGCTGGACCGCCACCCTGGATGGGGGCGAGGTGGCGAGCTGGACGCTGTGGGAGAATGCGGCGCCGGCGGTGTGGTGGAGCCGGCAGCCGCGGGGGGGCATCCTCTCGCACCGCGACGGCGCCCAGTTCCGCTGGCGGCTGACCGTCGCGGAGCCGCTCGCCGACCCGGACCTGACCCTCGAGGTGCCCGCCGGCTATCTTCCGGCCGACTGCGATGATTGGGACGTTTCGGAGCTTCGCGAAGATCAACCTGCACCTGCAGGTGATCGGCCGCCGCGCTGACGGCTACCACGAGCTGCGGACCCTGTTCCAGTCGGTCGACGTCCACGACCTGCTGTCGGTCGAGATCGCCGACGGCGGCGTCGAGCTCGAGGTGACCGAAGGTCGGGCGCCGGGCGGGGAAGAGAACCTGGCGGCCCGGGCCGCGCGCCGCTACCTCGAGCGCTGGGCGCCGGACGCCGGCGCGCGGATCGAGCTGCGCAAGCGGATCCCGATGGGGGGCGGGCTGGGCGGCGGCAGCAGCAACGCGGCGACGGTCCTGCGGGCCCTGCAGCGGCTGCTCGGTGCGCCGGCGCCGCCCGACGACCTCGAGGCGCTGGCCCGCGAGCTCGGGGCCGACGTGCCGTTCTTCCTGGTCGAGGGCACCGCGCTCGGGGTCGGCCGCGGCGACGAGGTGATTCCGCTGCCCGACCTGCCCGAGAGCGAGATCTGGCTCGTGACCCCGCCGGTCGAGATCTCGACCCGGGAGGTCTTCGCGCGGCTCGAGGGTTTGACACCCCTTCCTCTCGCCTCTAGCATTATGGCGCTCGTCCGGGGAGGCTCTCCGCGGAGCGTCGCCGATCTCGCCGCGCGAAACGATCTACAGGAATCGGTGCTGCGGTGGTACCCCCGGGTGGGAGAGGTCTATGAATCGCTGCTGCACGCGGGTGCGAGCGTTGTCCGGCTCTCCGGGACCGGCGCGACGCTCTTCGCTATTTTCGACTCATCTGATCCGGAGCCGGCGCTCGAGGCCGGACTCCCGACGGGCACCTCGGCGTTGAAGGCGCGAACCCTGACCCGAGTCGGCGCCGACCGACGTCGAATCGTCAGCTGATGGAGATTCCGACGATGCAGATCACCGAGGTCAAGGTCTTTCCGGTGGAAGAAGAGAAGCTGAAGGCGTTCGTGTCGATCGTCTTCGACGGGTGCTTCATGGTGAACGACATCAAGGTCATCCGGGGCCGGGACGGCCTGTTCATCAGCATGCCGAGCCGCCGCAAGAAGAACGGCAAGTTCAAGGACGTGGCGCACCCGCTGAACAACGAGACCCGCAGGATGATCGAGGACCAGATCCTGGAGGAGTACCGGGTGGCGCTCGGCGAGCGCGCCGCGGAGACGCCGACCGAGGCGCGCCGGCTGCCCGTTGCCGGGGCGCCGGCCGCCGATGCCCCCGGGCCGTCCGCGCCGCCGCCCGCGCCCGCGGCGGCCGCCGCGCCGCCGCGAGAGGTTCCGCCGCCGGCGCCGCAGCCGCCGGCCGGGTCCGGACGGCAAGCCCAACCGGTCGGGTCGACCGAGCCCGCCGAGCCGGCAGGGTCCTCCGAGGAGCAATCGGCGGATTCGCCCGAGGAGAAGCCCGAGGCGCGGCCGGCCGAGGAGCCGCGGGAGGAGAAGAGCCTGGAGGAGGTCACCGAGATCCACCTCCGGGACTCCTTCTGGAGCACCTGAGGCCGGGCGCCGGCCGACGGCTCGAGGAGCGCTCCCGAGTTCGGGGCGTCCTCTTGGAGAAGCAGCGAAGCGAGCGCCACTGGGGCGTCGCCAAGTGGTAAGGCACCGGACTTTGGATCCGGCATTCGGAGGTTCGAATCCTCCCGCCCCAGCCATTCCGAACCGCGACGCCGCGGCGAGCAGGAAGGGCCGCGCGGCGCGCTCGGATTCATCGCCCGACTCGATTTCGCCGCGCGCTCGCGACGCACGGTCGACGGCCTTCAGTCTTGTTAACCGAATTAGGATGCGCTAGAATCCGCTCTCCGAAAATCAGAGCAGCGCAGCTTCCCAGCCTTCGGCTCGGACAGTGAAAGGAGATCGGAATGGCGAGAAGAGTGAAGAAGAAGAGGTCGTCCCGCAAGAGCGCCAAGAAGGGCACAGCGAAGCCGAAGCGAACGCCGAAGCGAAGCTGCGGAGCCATGGGGATGCATCACATGCTCCTCGAGACGAGCCCCAGCTTCCGCAGGCGACAGGTGTCGATGGAGCGGATGACCGGCCGCATGATGCGCCTGGGCGTCGCCGACATCATGCCGAAGAAGCCGCGGGTCATTCCGGTCGTGGTCCACGTCCTCTATCGCACCCAGGAGCAGAACATCTCCAAGGCGCAGGTCCACAGCCAGATCGCGGTACTCAACCGGGACTTTCGCGCCAGGAACTCCGACAGGTCCAAGATCCCGGCGCCGTTCAAGAGCCTGCTCGCCGACACGATGATCGAGTTCGTTTGCGCCACCCGGGACCCGAGCGGCAAGGCGACCGACGGCATCACGCGCAGAAAGATCAGCCGCACCTCGTTCCCCGCGGACGACTCGATGAAGTTCTCGCGATCGGGCGGCATCGACGCCTGGGACACAGAGCGCTATCTCAACATCTGGGTCTGCCCACTGGGCAGGCTTCTCGGGTACGCTCAGTTCCCCGGCGGGCCGAAGGCCACCGACGGAGTGGTGATCCAGACCACCGCCTTCGGTACCCGCGGCTACGTGCGGCCGCCGTACAACCTGGGGCGGACGGCCACTCACGAGGTCGGCCACTACCTCAACTTGCGTCACATCTGGGGTGATCGCGAGGACTGCGGGGGGACGGACTTCGTCAACGACACGCCGAACGCCCTGACGCCGAAC
Organism: Thermoanaerobaculia bacterium; assembly: GCA_041634115.1. Classification (GTDB taxonomy): domain Bacteria; phylum Acidobacteriota; class Thermoanaerobaculia; order Multivoradales; family JAHEKO01; genus JBFJMD01. Next base: position 6,305 of record JBFJMD010000081.1, read on the forward strand.
TACGGCAGACCGGCGTTTCCGCACGTCTCCTGCGGCAACGGTCCCAACGGCGACATGTTCATGAACTACATGGACTATGTCGACGACGCGGCCATGCTCATGTTCAGTCACGGCCAGGCGGCGCGGATGCATGCGGCGCTGACCATGCGCAGCAAGCTCGGTACCTGAGCGTGGCCGATAGCAGGGGCGGCGGCCGCGCCGGTCTTCTCAGTCGGCGCTGGCTGCACTCCCACGAGGAGGACACCGAAGGCGAGACGGTGTATCGACCAGCGGAGTTCGACTTCCCTCCCTCGCGGGGGAGGTCGGGCTTCAGCCTCGCTCCGGGCGGCGCCATGGTCGACGTCGGGATCGCTCCCACCGACGGTCCGCTGGAGACGGTGGGGAGCTGGGAGCTCGACCCGAGGTCGAGACTCGTCCTTCGGCGCGAGGGCGAAGAGCACGAGCGCGTGCTCGAGATCGTCTCGATCGACGAAGATCGCCTGGTGGTCAGGAAGAGCCGGTAGAGCCTGGGCCGCTCGGGATGCGCTACAATGCGTCCGCCGAGGCGGTGTGGCGGCGAACTCCCGGAACATTCCTGTCCGACTCTCGACCCCGTGAGAAGCCATGTTCGGTGAACTGAAGATCTTCGGCGGCCGCGCCCATCCGGAGCTCGCCTCCGAGATCTGCGACTACCTGAACCTCGCCCTGGGCAAGGTCGAGGCCTACAACTTCGCCGACGGCGAGATCTTCTGCCAGATCGAGGAGAACGTCCGCGGCTCCGACGTCTTCGTGATCCAGCCCATCTCGAAGCCGGTGAACGAGAACCTGATGGAGCTGCTGATCATGCTGGACGCCTTCAAGCGCTCCTCGGCGTCTCGGGTCTCGGCGGTGATCCCCTACTACGCCTACGCGCGCCAGGACAAGAAGGACAAGCCGCGGGTGCCGATCACCGCCAAGCTGGTGGCCGACCTGATCTCGAAGGCCGGGGCCGACCGGATCCTGACCATGGACCTCCACGCCGCCCAGATCCAGGGCTTCTTCGACGTGCCGGTAGACCACCTCTTCGCCGCCCCGGTGCTGCTCGAGGCGATCCGCGGGCTCGAGATCCCGGACCTGATGATCGTCTCGCCGGACGCCGGCGGGGTGGAGCGGGCGCGCGCCATCGCCAAGCGGCTGCAGGCCGGGCTGGCGATCGTGGACAAGCGCCGGGTGGCGGCGAACGAGGCTGAGGTGATGCACATCATCGGCGACGTGGACGGGCGCAACGTGATCATCCTCGACGACATCATCGACACCGCCGGCACGCTCTGCAAGACGGCCGAGGCGCTCGAGGCCAAGGGCGCCGGGCGGATCCTCGCGGCCGGCATCCACGCCGTCCTCTCGGGGCCGTCGATAGAGCGCATCCAGCGATCGCCGGTGGAGAAGGTCCTGGTCACCAACACGACGCCGCTGGACGAAAAGCTCGAAAAATGTGACAAGCTACACCCCCTCTCCGTGGCGGGATTGCTCGGAGAGGCCGTTCGCAGGATTCACGACAACAGCTCGGTGAGCTCCCTGTTCGTCTAGGAGCTCTGCCCGGAGAGCCTTCATGAGTGAGCTGAAGCTTGAAGTAGAAAAGCGCGAGGAGACCGGCAAGAACGCCAATCGCCGGCTCCGCGCCGCGGGATCGCTGCCGGCGGTGGTCTACGGCGACAAGAAAGACCCGGTGCCGATCCGCGTCGAGAGCAAGGTGGTGCGCGAGCTGCTGCGCGCCGGAGGGGGCGAGAACGCCGTCTTCCTGCTGAAGCTGGCGGGGACCGAGGAGAGCCGGCACGCGATGATCCGCAGGCTCGACGTCGACCCGATCAGCCGCCAGATCATCCACATCGACTTTCAGCGCATCCGCCTGACCGAGAAGGTGCGGGTCGAGGTGCCGATCCAACTGGTCGGGGAGGCGTACGGGGTCAAGACCGAGGGCGGGGTCCTGGACTTCGTGACCCGCGAAGTCGAGGTCGAGTGCCTGCCCACCGACATCCCGCGCGAGCTGCTGGTCGAGGTCACGGAGCTCCACATCGGCCAGCACGTCGAGGCCGGCAGCCTGACGCTGCCCGAGGGGGTGGAGCTGGTCGACGATCCGGAGAAGG
>JBFJMD010000082.1:0-8251 GCA_041634115.1 Thermoanaerobaculia bacterium
CCGCGCCGCCGGCCGCCGCCATCGACGGCGAGACCGCCTCCTGGTACGGCAGCCGCGCGATTCGGCGGCTCGCCGAGCTCGAAAAGCTGGCGCGGCGGCTCGCCGCGCGGCCGGCCCGGGGGTGAGCCCGGCGGCGCCGATTCCCGCCGCCCTCGCCGCCGGGGAGAGGGGCTCGAACCGCGCCGTCCCGTGATAGTCTGCGCGCGTGCGGCGAAGGGAGGCTGCGCCTCTGCCAGTCCCAGACGTGCCGGCGACCGGAGCCCCGGCATCGCGAGGCGCCGCCCACCTGCTAGCCGGCGTCGCTCTGGTCGTCGTGCTCGGCGCCGCCGGGCTCACCCCCGGGCCGGCCGCGCGGCGAGCCGCCGCGCCAGCTTTTCGAGCTCGGCGAGCCCGCGAATCGCGCGGCTGCCGTACCAGGAGGCGATCTCGCCGTCGATGGCGGCGGCCGGCGGCGCGGGCCAGCGCTGCCGGAACTCCTCGACGTGGCGCTCGGAGAAGGGGAAGGGCTCGCTCGAGAACAGCACCAGGTCGGTCTCCTCCAGGAGCCCGGCGTCGAGCTCGACCGTCGGGTAGCGCACCTCCGGATCGTCGCCGACCGTGTGCCAGTTGACCAGCGCCAGGGTGCGGGAGACGTAGGTGTCGCGCGACACCGTCATCCAGGGGGAGGTCCAGATCAGGTAGAGCACCGAGAGCGGCGGCAGGCCGCGGGCGCCGCGCCGCACCCGGGCGAGCGCGGCGGCGAGCTCGCGGCCCAGCCGCACCGACTCCGCCGGGCGCTCGAAGACGCCGCCGAAGAGCCGGTAGAGGTCGAGGTTGTCCGCCGGCGCGGTCGGGTGGGTGACGAGCACCCCGGGGCAGAAGGCGGCGATCTCCTCGACGGTCTCGCGCCGGTTCTCGTCCACGTTGACGACGACGTGGGTCGGCTCGAGCCGGCGCACCCTCTCGACGTCCACGTTCTTGGTGCCGCCGACCACCGGGACCGCGCCGACGCGCTCGCGGGGGTGGACGCAGAAGCGCGTCCGCCCGACCACCCGCTCGCCGAGGCCGAGGTCGAAGAGCAGCTCCGTCAGGCTGGGCACCAGCGAGACGATCCGCGGCTCCGCCCCGGCCGGCCGGTGGGCGGTCCCGGCCGCGTCCACCAGCTCGCTCGACTCGACCGTTCCCACCGGCCGATTATGACAACTCTCGCGCGCACCGGACGCCGGACGCGCCCCCGCCCCGGCGGCCTCCGGTGAGGCGGAGGAGCCGGCTACGGACGGAAGCGGCGAACGGCAGGGTCGGTGGTATCCTCGCGGGCAGGGGCGCGCCCGGTGTCGCGGTCGCGCCGTTTCCGGAGGGCTCCATCGATGAAAGCAGGCCTGGCTCTGGTGCTCGTTCTCCTCGCGGTCGTGGGGATCGCGGCGCTCTATCTCGTCGGCCAGTACAACGGGCTGGTGGCGGCCGACCAGAAGGTCGAGACCGCCTGGGCGCAGGTCGAGAACGTCTACCAGCGCCGCGCCGATCTGATCCCCAACCTGGTCACGACGGTCAAGGGCGCCGCCGACTTCGAGCAGGAGACGCTCAACCAGGTGGTCGAGGCGCGGAGCCGCGTCGGCCAGGTCTCGGCCGGGGCCAGCGAGGCGATCGTCAACGACCCCGCCGCCTTCGCCCGCTTCCAGGCGGCCCAGGACTCGCTGTCGTCGGCGCTCTCGCGGCTGCTCGTCGTCGTCGAGCGCTACCCCGAGCTGCGGGCGGTGGCGGCCTTCCAGGACCTGATGGTCCAGCTCGAGGGGACCGAGAACCGGATCGCCGTGGAGCGCAACCGCTTCAACGAGGCCGCCCGCGAGCTCAACGTCCGGCTGAAGCGCATCCCCACCGCCTGGTTCGTCTCGGCCCTCGGCTGGCCCTTCGAGACGGCCGAGTACTTCGCCGCCCAGCCGGGCGCCGAGGTGGCGCCGACCGTCGAGCTTTGAGGCGCGGCCGTGACCCGGGCCACCCACGCAGCGCGTGAGATCCGCGCCCCGCGCGGCGCCGAGCTGAGCTGCAGGGGCTGGGCGCAGGAGGCGGCCCTGCGGATGCTCATGAACAACCTCGACCCCGAGGTGGCGGAGCGCCCGGCCGAGCTGGTGGTCTACGGCGGCTCGGGCAAGGCGGCCCGGAGCTGGGAGTGCTACGAGGCGATCGTCGCCGAGCTGCGCCGGCTCGCCGGCGACGAGACCCTGCTCGTCCAGTCGGGCAAGCCGGTCGCGGTCTTTCGCACCCACGCCGAGGCGCCGCGCGTGCTCATCGCCAACTCGCTCCTGGTGCCGCACTGGGCCACCGCCGACGAGTTCCGGCGGCTCGAGGGGCTGGGGCTCACGATGTTCGGGCAGATGACCGCCGGCTCCTGGATCTACATCGGCACCCAGGGGATCCTGCAGGGCACCTACGAGACGCTCGCCGAGTGCGCCCGCCAGCACTTCGGCGGCTCGCTCGCCGGACGGCTCACCGTGACCGCGGGGCTCGGCGGCATGGGCGGCGCGCAGCCGCTGGCGGTGACGATGAACGGCGGCGTCGCCCTGGTCGCCGAGGTGGACCGCTCGCGCATCGAGCGCCGGCTCGAGACCCGCTATCTCGACCGGGTGGCGGCGGGCCTCGAGCGCGCCGTCGACGAGGCGCTGGCGGCGCGCGACGGCCGCGAGGCGGTCTCGATCGGGGTCGAGGCGAACGCGGTGGACCTGCTCGAGGCGCTGGTCGCTCGCGGCGTCGTCCCCGACGCCCTGACCGACCAGACCTCCGCCCACGACGCGCTCCACGGCTACGTGCCCCACGGCCTGCCGTACGCCGAGGCGCTGGCCCTGCGCGACGCCGACCCCGACGCCTACATCGCCCGCTCGACGGCCTCGATGGCGGCCCACGTGCGCTCGATGCTCGAGCTCCAGCGGCGCGGCGCGGTGACCTTCGACTACGGCAACAATCTCCGCGGACAGGCGCTCGAGGCCGGGGTCGCCGACGCTTTCGAGATCGGCGGCTTCGTGCCGCTCTTCATCCGGCCGCTCTTCTGCGACGGCAAGGGGCCCTTCCGCTGGGCGGCGCTCTCGGGCGATCCCGCCGACCTGGCGGCGACCGACGAGGCGATCCTCGAGACCTTTCCCGAGGACGAAGCGCTGGGGCGCTGGATCCGCCTGGCCCGCGAGCGGGTGGCGTACCAGGGGCTGCCGGCCCGCATCTGCTGGCTGGGCTACGGCGAGCGGGCGCGCGCCGGCAAGGTCTTCAACGACCTGGTGGCCGACGGCCGGGTGTCCGCGCCCATCGTCATCGGCCGCGACCACCTGGACTGCGGCTCGGTCGCCTCGCCGAATCGCGAGACCGAGGGGATGCGGGACGGCTCCGACGCCATCGCCGACTGGCCGATCCTCAACGCGCTTCTGAACGCCGTGAACGGCGCCACCTGGGTGTCGGTCCACCACGGCGGCGGCGTCGGCATCGGCTACTCGCTCCACGCCGGCATGGTGGTCGTCGCCGACGGCACGCCGGAGGCCGAGCGCCGGCTCGAGCGGGTGCTGACCGGAGACCCCGGCCTCGGGGTGGCCCGGCACGCCGACGCCGGCTACCGGCGGGCGGAGGAGTTCGCGGCCCGGCACGGGATCCGCATACCCATGCTCGGCGGGCCCGGGAAGCCCGGGAAGCCCGGGAGCTCCTGAGCGGCGCCGCGGCGGGCGAGCCTCGCGGCGTCGAGCGGCCGGGCGGCGACCGATGAGCGAGCTGATCCAGCGAGCGGCGAGGATCCGGGCCGGCGACCTGCCGGCGCTGCTCGCCGCCGCGGCGGCGCCGTTCGCGCCCGGGCTGGCGGCGCCGCTGCTGCTGGCGGCGGCCCTCGGCTTGTGGCTCGGGCGCGGCCTGGGGCGCTACGAGCGGCTGCTCGTCGCCGTCCCCTGGCTCGCCGCGCTCGCGGCGCTCACGGCCCTGGCGCTGGCTCCGCCGGCCCCGACCGGCGCCCCGGGAACCGCGCGGGTCGAGCGCCTGGTCCGGGACCAGCTCGGCGAGCTCTTCGAGACCTTCGAGGGGGCCGCGGGCGGCGCCGCCCGCCGCCTCCGGGGCCCGATCGCGGACCGGCTCGGGCACCAGGAGGCGTTCACCCGCCTCGCCGAGGTCGCCGCCGCCGGGCCGCCGAGGCTCTCGTATCTGCTCCTCGATCCCGACGGCAACGCCGTCGCCTGGGCGGGCGAGGGGCTCGTCCACGACCTCGAGAACCTGGAGATCGAGGCCGCCCGGCGGGTGTTCCGGACCAGCCTCTCCGCCGTCACGATGGCCTCGGTCGAGGCGCTGGACTGGGGGCGGCGGCCGTGGGCCGTCGTGGTCGGCCGCAGCCTTCCGACCGACGACCTGCCGCGGCCGATCCCCGGCGCCGGCCCCCTGCGCTGGAGCCTCGTCGAGGCCGAGGAGCCGGCCGCTGCCGGCAAGCTGCGGGTGTCGCTCGGCGCCGGCCCGTCGGTGGTCGTGGACCTCGGATCGGCGCGGGCCGAGGCGGGCGCCGCGGCGCCGTGGCTGAAGCGGCTCGGCGGCGGCCTGGTCGCCCTCGGGCTCTTCGCCTTCGGGGCGGCGCGCCTCACCCGCCCGGGCGGCGCCCGCGCGCCGGCCGCCCGCCGCGCGGCGCTGCCGGCGCTCGCCGTCGCCTCCGCGGCGACGCTCGTCCTGCTCTGGGCCCTCGGCCTCGAGGCCGGGGCGGCCGCCGCGGCGGGGCTCGCCGCCGCCGCCGCGCTCGCCCTGTGGGCGCTCGCTGCGGCCGCCCCGCGGCTCCACCCGGCGGTCGCCGGACCCCTCGCCGGGGCGCTGCCGCTCGCCGCCGCGCTCGCAATCGAGCGGCTCGGCGGCCCCGTCGACCTCGGCAGCCGGTTGGGCGGCACGACGCACGAGCACCTGCTGCGTCTCGCCGCCTTCGCGCTGGTGCTCGGGGTGCTGTCCCTGGCAGCGGGGCGCGGCCGGGCCGGGTCGCCGCCGGCCGGCTCGCGCTGGGCCTGGGCGAGCCTCGCCGTCCTGGTGGCCGCCGGCGCGGCGCTCGACCTGCCGTGGGCGGCGCTGCCGCTGGTCGTGGCCGGCGCGTCGCTGGCCGCGCTCTGGGCGCGGTCGCGGCCGGCGCGGCCCGGAGCTTCCGCGCTGGCGGCGCTCTGCCTGCTGGCGGCGCTCATCGCGGCCGTCGGGTGGGAGGCCGGCCACCGGGTGGCGCTCCGGGGTCACCTGGAGAAAGAGGTGCTGCCGGAGATGGCGCCGCCCTCGACGCTGGAGATCGAAGAGATCACGCTGGCGCTCGACGCGGCGCTGGGCGGCACCGACCTCTCCGCGATCGCCCTTCGCGACCCGCGGCTGCTCGACCTGCGGGACCTCGCCTTCGCCCTCTGGCGGCGCTCGCCGCTGGCCACCAAGGGGGCGCTCTCGGCGATCCAGGTCGAGGGCTTCCAGGGCGAGCGGTCGAGCTTCTCCTTCGGGCTGCCGGTCCTCGAAGAGGGCGTCCTCGACCGCTCGCCGACGCGCTGGGAGCAGCTGCGGCTGAGCGTGCGCGAGAGCGCGCTGGTCGAGGGCGAGACCGAGCTCTCCTTCGGCGGCGAGCGCTGGGGCCTGCTGCGCTACTGGATGCTGCTGCGGCCCGGCTTCCGGCTCGCCACCGGGCCGATCGAGGGCCTCGCCGAGGGTCTCCTGCGCGGCGAGCCGGTGGCCTACCGGCCGCCGGCCGGGGTGCTGCAGTCGGCGCACTTCGCCCTCTACGACCGCGGCGGGGAGGTGCTGCTGTCGCCGTGGAGCGAGACCCCGCCGCTCGCCGCGCTCCCCGGGCGGGGCGCCACGGTCGAGACCCCGGCGGGGAGCGCCTTCGTCTTCCGCGAAGAGGGGGAGGAGGGGGTGCGCACGCTCTTCCTGCCGCGGCTCGCGCCGGCGGCGGCGATCGAGCGGGTGGGAACGCACGCCCTGGGGCTGGTCGTCGCCCTCGCGGTCCTCCTCGCCGCCGGCCTGCTCCTGACCTTGCGGCTCGGCGCATTGCGGCGGACGATCCGGCGGGCGCTGCGCTCCTACTCGAAGCGGCTGCCGATCGTCTACTCGCTCTTGGCGCTGGCGCCGCTTCTGGCCCTCAACCTCGTCGTGCTGCGCATCGTCGGCCTGCGGCTCGAGCGCGAGCAGCTCGAGAACGGGGCGGCGGCGGTCGAGTCGGCGCAGCACATCCTCGGCGACTACGTCTTGAGCCTCGACCCCGGCTTCGGCATCGACACGGCGCTCGACGACGAGCTGCTGATCTGGCTGTCGCGGGTCGTCCACCGGGAGTTCAACCTCTACTGGGGCAGCAGCGTCTACGCCTCGAGCAAGCGCGAGCTGTTCACCGCCGGCCTGCTGCCGGAGCGCATCCCGGGCGAGATCTACGCGCGGCTGGCGCTGCGCGAGGCGGAGTTCGCCTCGCGCACGAACCGGGCGGGCGGCTCGACCTATCTGGAGCTGTACGCGCCGATCGAGATCCCGGGGGTCTCGTTCGACCTCGCGCGCCTCTTCGTCTCGATGCCGCTGCTCGCCCAGGAGGTCGAGGTGGCGGAGGAGCTGGCGGCGCTGCGGCGCAAGGTGATCCTGGTCACCGCGGCGCTCGCCCTGCTGCTGGCGGCGGTCGGCGTGCGGCTGGCGCGCAACTTCACCGAGCCGCTGATGGAGATCGTGGAGGGCACGCAGCGCATCGCCGCCGGCGCGGCGTCGCTCGACCTCGCGCCCACGGAGCTCGAGCTCGCCACCCTGGTCGACGCGATCGACCGCATGGCCGAGCGCATCGCCGACGGCCGCCGCACCCTGATGCGCGAGAAGGCCCTGGTCGAGCGGATGATCGAGAACATCACCGCCGGGGTGGTCTCCGTCGACAGCGAGGGCAGGGTGCTGATGCTCAACCGCGTCGCCGGCCGGCTGCTCGAGGTGGAGGTCGGCGACCGCCTGGCCGAGGCCGTGGCCGGGGTCGAGCGGCTGGAGGCGGTGGCTAAGTTCCTCGACCGCGCCGGCGACCTGCCGGCGACGGTCGGTCTCGAGGACCCGGACGGCGGCGAGCGCGAGTGGACGCTGATCTGGGTGCCGCTGCCGGGCGGCGGCGAGCCGTCGGCGCTGCTCGTGGTGGAGGACGTGACCGAGGTGCTGCGCGGCCAGCGGCTCGCCGCCTGGGCCGAGATGGCGCGCATCATCGCCCACGAGATCAAGAACCCGCTCACTCCGATCCGGCTGTCGGCGGAGCACATGCGGCAGGTGTGGGAGACCGACCGCGGGCAGCTCGACGAGGTCTTCGAGCGCTGCACCCGGAACATCCTCCGGCAGGTGGACGAGCTGCAGCAGATCTCGGGCGAGTTCTCGGTCTACAGCCGCATTCCCCGCATCGACCTCCAGCCCGGCGATCTCGTCGGGGCGGTGGCCGAGGTGGTCGAGGCCTACCGCGCGGCGCCCCCGGTCGGGATCGAGATCGAGTTCTCGGCGCGGCCGCCCGAGATCCCGGCCGCCTTCGACGGCCGGCTGCTGGGGCGGGCGGTGCGCAACCTGATCGAGAACGCGCTGCGGGCGACCGCGGGCGGCGGCCGGGTGCGGATCACCGTCGAGAGCAACGCGCGGACGGCGCGGGTGCGGGTGGCGGACACCGGCCCCGGCGTCGATCCGCACGTCCTGACGCGGATCTTCGACCCCTACTTCTCGACCTACGACTCGGGCACCGGCCTCGGCCTGCCGATCGCGCGCCGCATCGTCGAGGAGCACGGCGGCGGGGTCCACGCCCGCAACCTGCCCGAGGGCGGGCTCGAGGTCGAGATCACGATCCCGACGGAGGCGAAGGGGTAGCCGCGCCCGGGCCCGGCCGGCGGATTTGGGGTACCATCGGTCGGCCGAGGCCGGCTGGCCCGGCCCGGACTCCCGACATCCCGAGGACCCTCAGATGCCGTTGTCATCCGACCGATCCCCGCGTCCGCTTCGCCCGCTCCGCACCCTCCGCCGGACGGCGCCGCTCGCGGCCGCGCTGCTGCTCGGGGCGCCGGTCGCGCCGGCCGCGGCCCAGGCGCCGCCGCTCGGCGTCCACGACGTCGCCCGGCTCTCCGCCGTCGAAGAGGTCGCGGTCTCGCCGGACGGCGAGCGCATCGCCTACGTCGTGAGCCGGCCGCGCGACCCCTTCGCCGAGGAGAACGGCTCGGCGTGGACCGAGCTGCACCTGGTCGGCCAGGACGGGGTCTCGGTCCCCTACGTCGCCGGCGCCGCCAAGGTCGCCGCCCCCGCCTGGCTCCCCGACGGCTCGGCGATC
>JBFJMD010000083.1:0-8187 GCA_041634115.1 Thermoanaerobaculia bacterium
GATCGTCGCCCTCGGCCAGGACCTGGCGATCGCCGGCGACGCCCGCTCCGACGCCGTCGCCGTGGGCGGCGGCGTGCGGGTCACCGGCTCGGTCCAGGGCGACGTCATCGTCCTGGGCGGCGACGCCGAGCTGGGACCCGCGGCCGTCGTGCGCGGCGACGTCTTCGTTCTCGGCGGCCGGCTCGAGGCGGCCCCCGGGGCGCGGATCGAGGGCCGCTCGGTCGCCTATCCCTCGGTCGGCGCTGCCTGGCTGGTGCTCCTGGAGGGCCCCAGCCTCGGCCAGTCGCCCTTCTCCGGGGTCGTGGTCGCCGCCAAGCTGGCGCTTCTCGCCGCCTGGCTCGCCTGGACCCTGGTGCTCTTCGCGACCTCCGGCGCGAGCGTGGTGAGCGTCTCGCGGGCGGTCCGCGAGCAGCCCTTCCGCAGCTTCCTGGTCGGGCTCTCCGGCGTCCTCGCCGCCTTCCTGACGGCGATCTTCTTCGCCGCCCTCGCCGCCGAGGTCGTGGGCATGCCGCTCCTGGTGCTGGTCGTCCTCGTGGCGCTGCTGCTCAAGCTGTGGGGGATGGTCGGCGTCTTCCACGCCTTCGGCGGCTGGCTGGGCGGCAAGCTGGCGCGCGGCCGGGTGGCGCCCTTGAACGCCGCCGTCCTCGGCCTCGTGGTCCTCGGCGCGGTGAAGCTCCTCCCCTGGGTCGGCGTCTGGGCCTGGACCGCCGCCACCCTGGTCGGCGTCGGCGCCACCCTCACCACCAAGTTCGGCCGCCGCGAGCCCTGGTTCGAGACGCTCGGCGCCGACGCCACGACCGTCTCGACCTGAGGCCGGCTCGGTCCGCGAGCGCTTTTTCCCGCCCTACCCTTGGGCGAGCGCGCGCCGACCCCAACGGGTGTTGACGGGCGGCCGGTCACGGAGCAGTTTGGGAGCGAGATCCGTCCGACGTCTCGTTTGCGGTCGCTCGCAAACCGCGAGTCGTCTTCGCCGATCCTGTCGATCTACACGAGGAGGACGCAGCCATGGCGGGGAAGAAGAAAGCGAAAAAAAAGACGAAAAAGACCAAGAAGAAGACAAAGAAGGCCGCTCCGGTGCCGGTGTTCGCGGTCCGGGGGGAGACGAACACCCTCGAGCTCGCCAAGGTCGGGAGCGCGATCAATCTGCGGATCTACAAGAGGGGCGGCGTCCACGGCCGGCTGCGGGTGGGTCAGGGGGGCATCGCCTGGATTCCCAGAGGCGAGAACTACAGGAAGGCGCGCAAGATCCCCTGGGACGTCTTCGCGAGGATGATGAAGGAGTTTCCCTTCGGCCACGCGAAGAACGCCAGAGTCAAGTTCGCCGACGGCAAGGTCATCTGGCGATCGCCGGGCAAGCGCGGTGCCGGTCGCGGGCTTAAGTGGGACGAGTTCGTGGACCGGATGGACCGGTCGCTGCCGAAGAAGGCCAAAAAGAGAGTCGCCAAGAAAAGAGCCGCGAAGAAGAAGGCGAGGAAGGTCGTCAAGAAGAAGGCCCGGAAGAAGGCGGCGGCGAAGAGAAAGTAGGCGCGGCTCGTAAAGAACGCAGGCTAGTCGCCGGCCGTGGGCCGATCGCGCCCGGCCCCGTCGAGCGTCTCCTGGAGGATCAGACGCGCGCTGCGCTGATACGTGAGGTACGCCTTCGCCCACTCGAAGAGGACCACCAGGCGGTTGCGGAAGCCGATCAGGAAGAAGATGTGGATGGTGAGCCAGGCGAGCCAGGCGACGAGGCCCGAAAGGCGCGCGCGGCCGATGACCGCCACCGCCGCCCGGCGCCCCAGGGTCGCCATCGAGCCGCGGTCGACGTAGCGGAAGGGGCGCGGCGGCTCGCCGGCCAGCGCGCGGCGGATGTTCTTCGCCGCGTGGCGGCCCTGTTGGATGGCCGCCGGCGCCACTCCCGGCACCGGCCGGCCGTCCTGCTCGATCGCCGCCAGGTCGCCGATCACGAAGACCTCCGGACGCCCCGGCACCGTGAGGTCGGGCTCGACCCGGACCCGGCCGGCGCGGTCGAGCGGTGCTCCCAGGGTGGCGCCCAGCGGCGAGGCCGCGACCCCGGCGGCCCAGAGCACGGTGCGCGAGCGGATGCGCTCGCCGCCCGCCACCACGCCCCGCGGGTCGATGGCGGTCACCGGCGCCCCGGTGTGCACCTCGACGCCGAGCTTCTCGAGCTGCCGCCGGGCCTTTCGGGAGAGCTCCTCCGGATAGGCGGGCAGCACCCGCGGGCCGGCCTCGAGCAGCAGGATCCTGGCGTCGGCGGGATCGAAGCGCCGGTAGTCCCGGACCAGGGTGTGGCGGGCGAGCTCGGCAAGCGCCCCGGCCAGCTCCGCCCCGGTCGGTCCGGCGCCGATCACCGTGAAGGTCAGGTGGGCGCGGCGGGCGTCCGGATCCTCCTCCAGCTCGGCGCGCTCGAAGGCGAGGAGGATCTGGCGGCGGATGCCGAGCGCGTCCTCGAGGGTCTTGAGGCCCGGCGCGTGCCGCGCCCAGTCGTCGTGACCGAAGTAGGAGTCGGTGGCGCCGGTGGCGACGATCAGGAAGTCGTAGTCGAGCTCGCGGCCGCCGGCGAGGAGCACCCGCCGGCCGTCGGCGTCGACGCGCTCGGCGTCGGCCATGAGCACCGTGGTGTTCTCCTGCTTGCGCAGGATCTGGCGGATCGGCTCCGCGATGTCGATGGCCGAGAGGCCGGCCGAGGCGACCTGGTAGAGCAGCGGCTGGAAGAGGTGGTGGTTGCGGCGGTCGACGACGGTCAAGCGCACCGGCGCACGGGCGAGCGCCTTGGCGGCGTAGAGCCCGCCGAAGCCGCCGCCCAGGATCACCACGTGGGGCCGCTCCATCGCGCCGCGATCGTAGCAAGGGTCCCTTCTCGCTTGACCCCCCCGGGGTGATCCCATAACCTCGCGCTGTCTCGGGCGACCTCGCCGCGAGCGATCTCCCCCGAAAATGTTCTGCCAAGCCTGCGGCGCCCAGAATCCCGACGAGCAGGAGTACTGCGGACGCTGTCAGCAGAAGCTGCTGGTGCTCTCCGGCGGCGTGGCGACGGACAAGCAGGGCTTCGACGAAGAGAGCGAAGAGGAGGGGTTCTCCCTCGACGAGCACCTGCTCGAGCGCATCTCCATTCTCGAGGAGGCGGTCAAGCGCACGGCGGAGACGGTGCGCCAGGTCCTCACCGCGCTCAACAAGCAGGAGCGCAGCATCCTGATCAACCAGACCGGGCTGGCGACGATCCGCGAGCTGCTGGAGCAGAAGCGGCTGCTGGCGAGCGACGAGTGGAGCGAGCTCTGGGAAGCGAAGATGGACTACCAGCTCCTGGCGCTCGAAAAGCGGGAGCGCTTCGTCGGCATCAAGGACCGGGTCGGCGCGCTCTACCGGGGGGAGAAGCGCGAGCTCTTCTCGCAGCTCCTCGAGGACGCCGAGTACGCGCTCTTCGCCTTCGACGTCCAGCGGGCGCTGGCGGCGCTCGAGACCGCCTTCAAGCTCGATCGCGACAACTACGAGCTGGCCTACTTCATCGGTGAGACCTACTTCAACGACGGCGACGCCGAGCGGGCGCTGGGCTATTTCACCCGGGTGCTGGCCGTCGCCCCCGACCACTTCGAGGCGCTGGTCTTCACCGGCGTGATCTATCACGAGCGCGGCGACACGGCGCGCTCGAAGGAGCTGCTCGAGCGCGCCGTGGCGAAGCACCCCGACGCCTTCCTGCCCAGCTTCAGCCTCGGGGCGGTCTACGCCGGGGAGGGGAGCCTGGCGCGGGCGGCCACGCTGCTCGAGCGGGCGGTCGAGATCGACCCGGTGCCGCAGGCGCTCTACCTCCTGGGGAGCTGCCTCTACGAGATGGGCAAGCTCTCCGAGGCGATCGACCAGCTCCGCCGGGTGGTGCGCCAGGACCCGGGCTACGAGGAGGCCTACCACCTGCTCGGCCTCGCCTATCTGGACCGGCGCTGGAACCGCAAGGCGCTCGACGCGTTCCGCCAGGCGCAGCGCCTCAACCCGAAGAAGATGCGCTACCAGGACCTGGTGCGCTACCTCTCCGGCCAGGAGCGCTCGCCGCTGCCGCGCGTCCAGGGCGAGGCCGGCGACTGGCTGGCGCGCGCCGAGGAGCACCTCGCCGCCGACAAGCCCGACCGGGCGCTCGGCTGCTACCGGCGGGCGATCGCGCTCGACCCCGACAACCCGACCCTGCTCATGTCGTTCGCGATGGCCTGCCTGCAGCTCGACCGCTCGCGCGAGACCGAGGCCATCGCCCGGCGGGTCCTCGACCTCGAGCCCGGCGAGATGCTCAAGGCCACCGCCTACGCGACCCTGATCGAGGCGCTGCGCAGCGAGGGCCGCTACCGCGAGGGCAACCGGATCGGGCGCCGCCTGCTCGAGGAGGGGCGCTCCAACTTCGCCCGCACGATCGCCTACTACGAGATGGCCTACAACCTGGCCGAGATGGAGGAGGACCTGGACGAGGCGCTGGACTACGCGCGCCGGTCGCTCGACTGCGCGCCGGAGGAGCTGAAGCAGTTCCCGCTGGCGGCGCTCGGCTGGGTCCACTACAAGCGCCGCGAGTTCGACGAGGCGATCGAGCTACTGTCGCGCTCGAGCGAGCTCGGGCCGTCCTCGATGAGCCTGACCCAGCTCGGCATGGCGCTGCTCGCCTCGGGCGAGGACGACCGGGCGCGCAGCGTCATGGCCCGGGCGCGCGACCTCGAGGGGCGGGGCGGCTCGCTCGAGCAGAAGATGATGGAGTGCATGCGGGACAGCAGCCGGCTGCTCGAGCGGGTGCGGCAGCGGCGCCGGAAATAGGGCGGGGGATTCGATGCGCTGGAGCCGATACCACCTGTTCACCACCCGCGAGGTGCCGCGCGACGCCGAGGTCGTGAGCCACCAGCTCATGATCCGCGCCGGCATGATCCGCAAGGCGGCGGCCGGCATCTACAGCTACCTGCCGTTCGGCTGGCGCAGCATGCTCAAGCTGATGGCGATCGTGCGGCGCGAGCTCGACGCCGCGGGCTGCGTGGAGTTGTCGATGCCCGCGATCCAGCCCGCCGAGCTGTGGCGGGAGTCGGGCCGCTGGGAGCTCTACGGCCGCGAGCTGCTGCGGATGCAGGACCGCCACGAGCGCGACTTCTGCTTCGGGCCGACCCACGAAGAGGTGATCACCGACATCGTCCGCCACGAGGTCAAGAGCTACCGGCAGCTGCCGCGCAACCTCTACCAGATCCAGGTCAAGTTCCGCGACGAGATCCGGCCCCGCTTCGGCCTGATGCGGGGACGCGAGTTCCTGATGAAGGACGCCTACTCCTTCCACGCCACCGACGAGAGCCTGGACGAGACCTACGAGGAGATGGGCAAGGCCTACGAGCGGATCTTCACCGCCTGCAAGCTCGAGTTCTCGCGCGTCGAGGCCGACACCGGGACGATCGGCGGCTCCTCGTCGCACGAGTTCATGGTGCTGGCCGACACCGGCGAGAGCGCCGTCGCGAGCTGCGCCTCCTGCGGCTACGGCGCCAATCTCGAGAAGGCCGAGACGCGGCCGCTGGCGCCGCCGCCGGCGGGCGAGGAGGACGGCCCGAAGAGGGTGCCGACGCCGGGCAAGAAGACGGTGGCGGAGGTGGCGGAGCTGCTCGGGGTCGAGCCGGCGCTGCTGGTCAAGACCCTGATCTACTCGACCGACCGGGGGCCGGTGGCGGTGGTGGTGCGCGGCGACCGCGAGATCAACGAGGTGAAGCTCGCCAACCACCTGGGGGCCCGCCACGTCGAGCTGGCCGACGAGGCGACGGTGCGCGAGGCGACGGGCTCGCCGGTGGGCTACGCCGGTCCGATCGGGCTGCCGGCCGACCTGCCCTTCCTCGGCGACGAGTCGGCGCGCGGGCTCGTCAACTTCGTCGGCGGCGCCAACGAGGCGGACGCCCACCTCGTCGGCGTCAACTGGGGCCGCGACGCCGAGCCGCGGGAGTGGGCCGAGCTGGGGCTGATCGCCGAGGGGGACGCCTGCCCGCGCTGCGACGGCACCCTCAAGGTCTCGCGCGGCATCGAGGTCGGGCACATCTTCAAGCTGGGGCCCAAGTACTCCGAGCCGATGGGCTGCGTCTTCTCCGACGAGAGCGGCGACAGCCGCCCGATGGTCATGGGCTGCTACGGCCTCGGCATCGGCCGCACGGTGGCGGCGGCGATCGAGCAGAACCACGACGAGAAGGGCATCGTGTGGCCGCGGCCGCTCGCCCCCTTCGAGGCGCTGGTGGTGCCGCTCTCCCTGAAGGACGCCGACGTCGTCCGCACCGCCGAGTCGATCTACGAGGCGCTCGGCGAGAAGAACGTGGACGTGCTGCTCGACGATCGCGACGAGCGCCCGGGGGTCAAGTTCAACGACGCCGACCTGATCGGGGTGCCGGTGCGGGTGGTGGTCGGCGCCAAGTCGCTGGCCGACGACAGGGTCGAGGTGTCGCTGCGCCGCGACGGCGAGAAGCTGCTGGTGCCGACGGCCGGCGCCGTGGCCAAGGTGCTCGAGCTGCTGCTCGATTAGCGACGGCGCCCGGCAGGGGTCCGGGCGCTACCTCAGGCGGTGCGGGTGACGGGCTCGGCGGGGGTGGTCTCGACGGTCACCCGCAGCGACTTGATCCGGTTGCCGGTCACTTCGAGCACCTCGAGCCGGAGCGGCCTGAGCTCGACCTGATCGCCCGGGCGCGCGCGGCGGCCGAGCTCGGAGAGCACCACCCCGGCCACGGTGTCCTCGTCGCGCTCGCTGAACTCGATCCCCAGGACGTCTTCCAGGTCCTCGACCAGCATCGAGCCCGCGACCAGGTAGAGGTTCTCGGCCTCGCGCACGAAGTCGGGCTTCTCGCGATCGAACTCGTCCTGGATCTCGCCGACGATCTCCTCGATCACGTTCTCCAGCGTCACGATGCCGCTGACGCCGCCGTACTCGTCGAGCACCGCGGCCATGTGGACGCGCTCGTGGCGCATGCGCCGCAGCAGCCGGTCGAGGCGCAGGGTCTCGGGGACGAAGGCGATGTCGCGGCGCAGGTCCTCGAGGGAGGTCGGCTTGGGCTCGGCCCGGAAGACGTCCTTGATGTGGATCAGCCCGACGACGTGGTCGAGGTCGCCCTCGCAGAGCGGGAAGCGGGTGTGGCCGCTCTTGCGCGCGATGGTGAGGTTCTCGTCGATCGGCTTCGCCGTGTCCAGGTAGACGACGTCGGCCCGCGGCACCATGATCTTGCGGGCGGTGCGGTGGGAGAGCTCGAAGACGTTGTCGAGAAGCTGACGCTTGTGCTGCGAGAGCAGCGACGCGTCCTCGGAGCTCAGCAGCAGCCGCAGCTCCTCTTCGTCGTGCCGCAGCTCGCCCTCGCTCACCGGCTGGATGTGGAAAATCTTGAGGATGGAGTTGGCGGCCGCGTTGAGCACCCAGATCGCGGGATAGGTGACCTTGTAGAACATGTAGAGCGGCAGCGACACCCAGAGGGCGGTGGGGGCCGGCTTGCGGATCGCGACCGACTTGGGGGCGAGCTCCCCGAGCACGATGTGGAGGATGGTGATGGTCAGGAAGGCCATGGTGAGGCTGATCGAGTGCACCAGCGTCGGGCTGGCGCCGGGGATCAGCAGGATGAGCGGCTCGAGGATCCAGACGAAGGCGGGCTCGCCGATCCAGCCCAGGGCGAGGCTGGCGAGGGTGATGCCGAGCTGGGTCGAGGAGAGGTAGGCGTCGAGGTGGCGGATCATGTGCCGCGCCACGATCGCCCGCCGGTCGCCCCCCTCGACCTGGGGCTGGATCTGGGTCGGCCGCACCTTGACCAGCGCGAACTCGGCGGCCACGAAGAAGCCGTTCAGGAAGACGAGGAAGATCCCCAGGGCCAGGCCGAGCCAGGGGTCGATGGCGAGGCCGCCGCCGGGCACGCCGGCGAAGGCCACGCGCGAGAGGCTCACGCCGCGGGCTCCGCCTGGGCGCCGGCGGCCGGCGGCGAGGAGTTGCGGCGGGTGGAGAGCGTAGACGGAGGCTGGTCGGGGTCTGACGATGAGTCCATGAGTCGAGCGGGATTTTAGCACAGGCGATCGGTCGGCCCTGGTGCGGTCGAATCCGCCGGGGGGTGTCGCGGGAGGGGGCCCTCCTGGGGTCAAAAGGCCGATCTCGGCGTCTCTCGTCTGACCGCGGTTCGGTCCGCGGCGGGCGTCTCGTCAGCGGGCGGGAGTGGAACCATGCCCCCTGGAGGGCCC
>JBFJMD010000084.1:0-8166 GCA_041634115.1 Thermoanaerobaculia bacterium
CGAGCGCGCGCGCGTCTTCGGGGCGCGCGAACGCCGCCAGGCCGGAGCCCATCGGCGTCACCAGCTCCTCGGTCGCCGCGAACCAGGCCGCCTCGGCGGCGAGCCAGCCGCCGCCCGCGTAGTCCCGCACCCAGACCCGCCACTCGGTCTCGCCGCGCTCCGCGAGCGCCGCCACGAGGCAGCCGAGGTCGTCGAAGCGCAGCGCCTCGTCGCCCGCCGCGGCCGCCGACGCCAGCCGCTCGTCGCCGACGATCATCCGGCAGCGGTCGCACTCGTGCTCCCCGATCCAGATCTCGGGCGGCCCGCCGGTCGCCGCCGGGCCGGCGCAGGCCGCGGCGGCGAGGAGCGGGAGCGCCGCCAGGAGCGAGAGCCGGAGCCGGCTCGCGAGCCGGCTCGGCCCGGTCACAGGCCCCCCTTGCGGTCGAGCCGCGCGGCGGCGGCGGCGAGCGGCGCCAGGGTCCAGAGGACGAGGATGCCGACCAGACCCGGCGCCAGCGCGTCGCCCCAAGTGCGCACGGCGAGGGCGCCGGCCGGGCCCAGGACGTCGAGGCCGCCGCGCAGGACGAGCAGCGAGGCGACCTTGAAGACCTGGAGCGGATTGGCGAGCGAGGCGATCAGCAGCTCCCGCGCCCCCAGGTCGAGCGCCAGCGAGGTGCCCATGAGCCCCAGGTCGCCGAGGAAGACCAGCACCAGCCAGCCGAAGAGCGCCACCCCCGCCGCCACCGAGACCTTCGAGGAGAAGGTCGAGATCAGCAGCCCGATCGCCACCGCCGCCGCCGAGAGCAGCGCCGCCAAGCCGAGAAACGCGAGATAGGGCCCGGGCTCCCCGGGCGCCCCGCGGCCGGCGAGCGCCAGCCCCGCGACGCCGAAGCCGAGGAGCAGCGCGGCGACGACCGCCGCGGCGAGGCCGAGGAACTTGCCGAGCAGGATCTCGCGCGGCAGCAGCGGCTGCGCCAGCAGGTGGAGCAGCGAGCCCCGCTCGCGCTCGCCCGCCACCGAGTTCGCCCCCAGGGTGAGCCCCATCAGCGGCACGACGAGGACCACCAAGTTGATCAGGCTGGCCGCGGTGCGCCCGAAGCCCGCGTGGCCGGCGCCGGCGACGCCGGTCACCGAGAGCCAGGCGAGGGCCAGCGCCACGACCGCGAAGGCGCCCGAGAAGAGCAGGAACCAGCGGTTCCGCCAGGCGTCGCCCAGCTCCTTGGCGGCGATGACGAGCACGCTACGAAGCGGCATGGCGTCCGTTCCCCGAGCCGCTCCGCTCCGAGAGCTCGAAGCTCTGCGGCTCGAGCCCGCGGCGCAGGAGCGACGCGAGCGGCCCGATCTTGCGGTCGGCGGCGACGACCACGACGAGGCAGGGGCCGAGCCGCCGCGGGGCGAAGCCGTCGGCGGCGAGGATGCCCTCGGCCTCGGCCAGCCTCGCCTCCTCCACCCGCAGCGCGATCTCGACCCGGCCGGCGCCGTTGGCGCCCGACCGCTCGATCGACTCCGGCGGTCCGTCGGCGACCAGCCGCCCGGCCGCGAGGTGGAGCACCCGGTCGGCCAGCAGCGACACCTCCTCGAAGCGGTGCGAGGTGAAGAGCAGGGTCTTTCCCGCCGCCCTCAGCTCCAGCAGCTTGCGGTAGAAGGACTCGCGGGCGGCCGCGTCCAGGTTGGCCGTCGGCTCGTCCAGCAGCAGCACCGGCGGGTCGTCGACCAGCGCCGCCGCCAGCGCCAGGCGCTGCTTCAAGCCCCCCGAGAGCGCCCCCACCGGCTTGTCGGCGTGCTCTTCGAGCCCGAGCCAGGCGACCAGCTCGCCGAGCCGCTCCTCCGGGGCGCCGCGCAGCCGGGCGAAGAACTCCAGCGTCTGGTAGGCGCCGAGGTCGGCCTGGAAGGCGATCGCCTGCGGCACGAAGCCGAGCCGCTTGCGCACCTCGCGCCCCCGACGGCGCGGGTCGAGCCCCGCCACCCGGACGGAGCCTTCGACCGCCACCACGCCCAGGATCGCCCGCAGGGCGGTCGTCTTGCCGGCGCCGTTCGGGCCCCAGAGCGCCACCGACTCGCCGCCCGCGATCGCGAAGTCCACCCCCTCGAGGGCCGCCTTCGACCCGTAGCGGACCGTCAGGCCGGCGGCCTCGACGACCGCCTCGACCGGGCGCCGCCCTGCCGCGGCCGCCCCGCCGGCGGCGCGCCGGGGCCGCCGCGGGAGCAGCCGCGCCTCGCGGCGCAGCAGCCACGGGAAGGCGAGCAGCGCGATCGCCCCCGCCACCATGCCGCCGGCCGCCGGGGTCCAGGCCCCGCCGGGCCGGCGCGGAAGCGCCGGCGCGGCGGACGCCGCGACCGGGGCGATCGGAGCCATCCGCGGCCGCGGATCGGTCAGCTTGGGCCGCGGGCGGACGATCGGAAAGGCGACGGCGGCGAAGTCGAGCGCCCGCGTCGCCGGGCCGTGGAGGAAGATCCGCAGCTCCGGGTGGCGGTCCGCCAGCCCCTCGAAGAGGCGCTCGGCGCGGTAGGGGAGCTCTCCGAAGCCGTCCCCGTCGAGGTCGTAGCCGGCGTAGTCGCTCCAGTGGTTCTCGAGCCAGACGTTGGCCTCGGGGTCGCCGCCGGCCCCGGCCAGCCCCACCTGCTCGCCGTTCTCCACGAAGCCGTTGCCGACGATCTCCGCCCGCCGCACGTTGGGCATCAGCAGCACGCCCACGTCGTTGCCCGCGAAGGCGTTGCCGGAGAGCCGCGAGGTGCTGCGGATCTCGCGCGGCGAGTTGTCGAGGAACGCCCCCACCCGGTTGCCCACGAAGAGGTTGCCGGCGACCAGCGCGTCGTCCATGTCCTTGAGGCCGACGCCGTAGCCGCTGGGGCCGTGATTGCGGGCGATCGCGTTATCGGTCAGCCGCAGCCGCCGCGAGTACATGAGAAAAGCGCCCACCGAGTTGCCGTAGAGCAGGTTGCCCTGGATCGCCGCGTCGTCGCAGTACATGAAATGGAGCCCGTAGCGCCCCTCGCGCACCCGGTTGCCGCGCACCTCGAGCCGGTTCGAGTACCAGAGAACCACGTCCCGGCCCGCCTCCACGTCGTTGTCGGCGATCTCCACCCCGTCGCTGTACCAGACCCGGATCGCGTCGCCGCGGCGGGCGAGCGGCAGGTCCTTGCCGCGGATCGCGTTGCCGACGACCCGGGAGTCCGGCGCCTCGCGCAGGTAGACGCCGAAGAGCACGTCCTCGAGGCGGTTGCCGCGCACCGTCACCGCCGGCGCCTCGACCGCGATGCCCGTGTTCTCCTCGTCGAGCAGCTCGCCGCTGCCGCGGATCTCGAAGCCCTCGATCGTCGTCCCCGCCGAGCGCACCGTGATCACGCTGCCGCGGCCGCCGCCGTCCACCACCGGCCAGCCGACGCCGATGAGATGGACTCCCCGCTCGATCACCAGGCCGCCCGCGTGGACGCCGCCCTCCACCCGGACGACGTCGCCGTCGCCGGCCGCCGCCAGCGCCTCCGCCAGCGTCTTGACCGGTCCCTGCGGCGACACGCCGATCTCGGCCGCCCGCGCCTGCCCCCCCGCCAGCGCCGCGCCGACCGCGACGAGCAGCGCCGTAACCGCCGCGCCCCGCCCCCCCTTCGCCAGCTTCTCCACCAGCGGCTTGTAGGCGCGCCGGTGGTACCAGAGCCCGGCGACGATCGCGATCGCCGCCACCGTCGCCAGGATCAGCCCCGGACCGGGCGTCGCCACCGTCGCGAACTGCCCCACCGTGCCGCGGCCCAGGACCGGCGGCACGAAGGGCTTGATCGACGAGCTGAGCGGCGCCCGGGGATCCAGGTTGGTGCCGAAGCTGCGCAGCCAGAAGTGGAGATCGGCGAGGAAGACGACCGGGAAGCAGAGCGCCGGCAGGCTCAGCCAGGCCGCCTTGCGGTTGTGGATGAAGATCGCCGCCAGCACCAGGGTCACGATCGCCGCGATGGCGGTCACGCTCCACGCCCGCTCCAGCGTCGCGGCCTCGCCCAGCGGCCGCATCCCGATGTAGTGGTTCAAGCCGTCGATCTCGCGCACGTCGCCCTCCAGGCGGTCGAGGTAGGCGTCGACTGTCAGCCCCTTCGGATACTGCGGCGCCAGCAGCTTCATGTGCCAGTAGGGCAGGAAGATCGAGACCACGAGCAGCGCCGCGGCGCTCGTGAGCAGCAGGGTCGGGGCGAGGAACCGCGCCCGGTCCGCGGCCAGGCGCTCGCGCGGCACCCGCGGTCCGAAGACGCGCGCCAGGCGCTCGCGGAGGGTCACGCGCCGACTCCGGGGAGGGCCCGGGTCGCCGCGGCGGGCGCGCAGGCCCGCCGCGGACGATTCGACTGAGGTCGGCCCCAAACGGCCGGTTTCGGGGACACGCGACCTCCCGCTAGGGACCCGGCTTGGCCAGCAGGTAGCCGACCATCTCGAGGTGCAGCGCCGAGCAGAACTCGGAGCAGTAGAAGCTGTAGACGCCGTCCCGCTCGACTTCGAACTCGAAGGTGTTCGACTCGCCGGGCTCGAGGCTCAGGTTGACGTTGTAGGCCGGCATCGCGAAGCCGTGGGTCGCGTCCTTGGCGCTCTCCACGTTGGTGATGTGCCAGATCACGTGATCGCCCTTCCGGACCTCCACCCGCTCGGGGGTGAAGTGGCTGCGCACGGCGGTCATCCAGACCTCGACCTTGTTGCCGTTGCGCACCACCCGCTCCTCGCCGAGCTGGACCGCGTTCGGGTCCTTCGCCTGCTTGATCGGGTCCCAGCCGATCTCCGGGTAGACCTCCCAGGCCTTCAGCTTGTCGGCCTTGATCATCTGCACGTAGTGCGGCTCGCCGAGGCCGATCGCCATGTCGTAGAGCAGCTTCATCGTGTCGCCCTTGCCGGAGATGTCGATGAGCTGGAAGTTCTGCGGATGGAGCGGGCCGACGGTCAGGAAGCGGTCCACCGACCACTTGTTGAGCGACACCAGGTAGCCGCCGTCTGGGCTCACCGTATCGCCTTCGGCCGCCACGATGTGGCCGACGTTGTAGTGCACCGGGATCTTCTGCACCAGCGTCCAGGGGGTCTCGCCGTGCTTGTCGGCGTAGGCGCCGCCGAGCGTCCAGCGGGCGACCGCGGTGTCGAGGAAGAGGCTGGTGTAGGCGTAGCCCTTGTCGTCGAACTGGGTGTGCAGCGGCCCGAGCCCGAGCTCGAGCTGGGTCTCGAGCGCCGCGTCGAAGTCGACGATCGGCACCCCGTACTGGTCGGTGCCGGAGAACTTCTTGTCGGCGATAGCTTTCTGGATCTTGTCGAAGCCGTAGACCGTGACGTGGGGGTCGAGCTTGCCGGAGACGACGATGAGGTCGCCGCCCGGGGAAACGTCCACGCCGTGCGGGCTCTTCGGCTCGGGCAGGAAGTAGAGCACCCCCTCGGCCACCGCCGTGTCGATCGTCAGCACCTTGAAGCCGTTGACCGTGGTCGTCTTGCCGGCCGCCGCCAGGCTCGCCGCCTTCCTCCAGTCGATGATGTGCAGGTAGTCCATGTCGCGCTGCGAGGCGCCGGCCTCGAAGGGGGGGTTGCCCTCCTCGATGCCGCCGGTGGCCATCTCGGTGTTGAACGAGTTGCAGTAGAGCCAGCCGTCGCTCACCAGCTTGCCGGCGTCGCAGATGTCCTGCCAGTAGGGGGGCAGCTCGATGGCGAACGACTCGGCGGTGACGATGCGGCCGGCGGCGCGGTCGAACTTCCACATGGTGACCATGCCGCGGTAGTCCTCGGCGTAGCGCTCGAGCGAGGCGTACCTCCAGCCCAGCGGCGCCGCGTACTGGCCGCCCTCGATCACCCACTCGGTGTCCGGAGTCACGAAGGCGCCGCCGTGGTCGGAGAGGCTGACCGGGTTCTTGACGATCTGCTTGGTCTCGAAGTCGCGCAGGTCGATCACCGCGATGCGCGCGTGCGCCTTGTCGTTGATGAAGACGTACTCGCCGTCGTACTCGCCGGCGGTCTCGCTTAGCGCCGGGTGGTGGGTGTCGGCCCAGGTCATCTCGCGGCCCTCGACCTTGGCCTCGGCCAGCACCGCGCGGGTCTCGTCGGAGAAGCCCCAGCCCTGCCAGGGCTCGGGGGTGAAGACGCCCACGACCTTGAGCAGCCGCATCGAGGGCACGCCGATCACCAGCATCTGCCCCGAGTGCCCGCCCGAGGAGAACATCACGTACTCGTCCTGGCGGCCGGTGGGCACGTAGGTCTTGACCGCCGCGTAGACGTCGTCGGTCGTCAGCTCGCGCTCGGCGATCACGCGGTCGACGTCGGCGCTGCCGACCTTGGCCACCGGTGCCTTGGCGCCGGTGCCGCAGCCCGCGGTCCACGCCAGGAGCGCCACGGCGACCGCGCCGATGGCGATCACGACGGGCGTTGACAGTCTCTTCCTGCTCGGCCTGAAGCTCATCTCGCACCTCCAAGTGGAACGAACAGCTCACGCGAGCGATCCGGTCCGGGGATAGCCTGATCGGCTCGGTGCGGCCGGTCCGCCCGTAGCCTCTTGTTCGAGCCGCAGTCTGATTTCTGCCGGCCCCGGGCGCGACACCTGAGAAGGTAGGCGCCGCGAATCCGAAGGACGGCGAAACGCCCATCCCTGCGGGTGGGTGGGGGCGCGGCGCCGAGCGCGCGTTAACCGCTGACCTCGCCCAGGAGCTCGAGGAAGCGGTCGTAGGGCAGCGCCTGCCAGCTCTCCGCCGTGAGCGCCCCTTCGGCCCGGGAGACGATCGAGACCTTGTGCGCCGTCTCGACGTCGGGCGCGTCGTAGAGATCCATGAAGTCGTAGGGACCCAGGATGGCGTAGTGGGCGATCCACTTCACCTCCGGGCAGGCCTTCTTCACCTTGTCCAGCCACACCCGGCCGCTCTCGGCGCGCACCGGCGCGTCGCGCAGGTCCTCCGGCTTCAAACGCGTCATCAGGACGAAGGTCGGCATTGGAACTCCCTTCCCGCGGCTCTCGCCGCCGGCGGCCTGCCGGCGGAGGCCCCGTCGCCGCCATTCTCCGGCAGCGCCGGCCGTCCCCCAACACCTTCCGGCGCGGCTCGCGCACGCGGTGGGGTGGGCCGCTCCGCCCGTCGCGGCCCGGCGCCGGGCCGGGATCGGGGCGCTACTCGGAGTCGATCGCCTTGCGGGCCTCGATCGCGGCCTGGCGGACCTTGAGGCTGGGGTCCCCGCTCTCGAGCTCGGCGAGCAGGGGAAGCGCCTCCCGGCCGCGCACCGCCGCGAGCGCCCGGATGGCGCCGATCATCGTCTCCTGCTGCTGCTCGGCGGTGATGCCCTCGACCTTCGAGGTCAGCCCCCGGTCGAGCATCTGCTCGAGCACCGGAACGCCGGCGTCGCTGCCCAGCCGCGAGACCGCGAGGGCCGCGTTCCAGCGCACGTCGGCGACCGCGTCCTCGAGCGCCGGCAGCAGCGCCGGCACGGCCGCCGGATCGCCGAGCTCGCCGAGCGCGAAGGCGGCGGTCTTGCGCACCCCGCCGTCCGCATCCGCGAGGGCTTCGAGCAGCGCCGGGCCGGCCCGCGGGTCACCGATCGCGCCCAGCGACCAGAGCAGGTAGATGCGGGTGGTGGGATCGGCGCCGTCGAGCGCCCCGGTCAGCACGGGCACCGCCTCGGGATCGCGGGTGTAGCCGAGCACGAGCCCCAGATAGCGGCGGATCTCGGCGTCCTCGGACTCGACGAAGAGGCGCCGCAGCTCGGAGCGGGCCGCCGGCGCCTCCTCGAGCGCCTCGGGATCGGCGATGAGGATCTTCGACAGCTCGTAGGCGGCCTGGGCGCGCCGCGGCTTCCAGGAGGAGCGCAGGTCGTTCAAGTAGTCGGAGACGTCCTGGCGGTCGTAGGCGATCCAGCCGAAGCCGATGAAGATGCCGACGCAGAGCAGGACGACCAGCAGCGGCACCAGGAAGAGCCCGACAAAGGTGCGCAGGGCGGTGCTCCCCTCCGCCGAGTCGCCGGCCCCGCCGCCAGCCTCGGCCGGCACGTTCGGCGCGGGCGGCTCGGGCGGGACCCCTGGAGGCGGCGTCTTTCCGGTGGCTTCAGACATCGCGATCTCGGAGCTTACCGCGCCGCGACGGGCGCTGTCTCGGCCGTCTTCTCCCCCCCCGCCCGCGCCGCGCAAGGCGGCCTCTGGGGTTCCTGGGGGTCGTCCAGTGTCTTCCGCACGGTCCGGCTAGAGCCCGCCTGGGACGTCCGCAGGC